>JBAUWD010000217.1:0-11241 GCA_049583575.1 Nocardioides sp. | reverse complement strand
GCTTCTCGCGCGGTGCCGCACGAGAAGCAGGTCGGGAACGGGTGGCTGCCCAGCCCGGCGTACGACGCCTGGGCGGCTCGCGCCTCGTCCGGGCCGACCGGCGCGACGTCGAGGACCTCGTCGTGGGTACGGGCGGCCGTGAGCACCGGGCGCCCGTCGTACGACGCGATGACGCCGCCGTCCGCGGCCCGCGCCACCGGCATCGGTACGTCGAGCGGCGGGGGTGCGTGCAGCGAGACGCTGACGACCGGCCAGGCACGGGCATGGTCCTCGGGGCAGTCGTCGCCGGCGTGGGCCGCGAGGGCCCCGGCGCTCCAGCCCCCGTTTCCGGAGGAGGGGGGTCCGCAGAAGCGGGACGGCACGATGAGGTCGGGCATGGAGCTCCTGGTGGTCGGCTGCGGCCGGCACCACTCTGCCAGCCGTCAGGCGATGGGTCACAATGACCCGGTGAGCGATCTGATCGACACCACGGAGATGTACCTCCGGACCATCTACGAGCTGGTCGAGGAGGGCATCGTCCCGCTGCGTGCCCGGATCGCCGAGCGGCTGCACCAGTCCGGGCCGACGGTGTCGCAGACGGTCGCGCGGATGGAGCGCGACGGGCTGGTCACGGTCGAGGGCGACCGTCACCTCGAGCTCACTCCCGAGGGTCACCGACTGGCCACGAGGGTGATGCGCAAGCACCGGCTGGCCGAGCGGCTGCTCACCGACGTGATCGGGCTGGACTGGGAGCTGGTGCACGCCGAGGCCTGCCGGTGGGAGCACGTGATGTCCGAGACCGTCGAGCGGCGCCTCGTCGACCTGCTCGGGCATCCCACCGAGTCGCCGTACGGCAACCCCATCCCCGGGCTCGACGAGCTGGGCGAGGCCGCGTCTGCCGACCAGTTCCTCGTCGGCATGGAGCTGCTGTCCGACCTGGCCGCCGAGGAGCGCGCCAGCGTGCGCGTCCGCAGGATCTCCGAGGAGCTGCAGAAGGACGAGCCGCTGATGGGCACCCTGCGTCGGATCGGTGCCGTGCCCGACAAGGTGGTCGGTGTCTCCGCGACCGGGGCCGGCGTGCTGGTCGGGTCGGGTGGCGAGAGCGCCGAGCTCGACCTCGACGCCGCCGCCCACATCTTCGTCTCCCGCGCCTGACCGTTGAGAGGGCGCAAACGCCCCGTTGAGCGGGCGCAAACGGCCTGTTGAGAGGGCAGAAATGGCCCGTTGAGAGGGCAGAGGTGGCTCCTCGCCCGGCCCGTCACGCAGTACGGCGTGCGCTCAGCTCGGTCAGGAACTCGCTGCAGCCGGCCTCGATCCGCACCCTCGCGAGGTCGTCGCCGCGGGTGGCTCCACGGTTGACGATCACGATCGGTACGCCGGCCCGCGCGGCTCGTCGTACGAAGCGCAGACCGCTCATCACGGCCAATGACGAGCCGACCACGAGCAGCGCATCATCGGCCGAGAGGGCGTCGACGGCGTCGTAGCACCGCTGGACGCGGTCGGCCGGGACGTTCTCCCCGAAGAACACCACGTCGGGCTTGAGCACGCCGCCGCACCCGTCGCACCCGGGTACGACGAACCCGGCGGTGTCGTCGAGGTCGACGTCGCCGTCGGGTCGGGTCGGCACCGCCACGTGCGCCTCGGCGAAGCCGGGGTTGGCGGCCGCCATCTGCTCCTCGAGCCGTGCCCGGCTCGTCGTACTCCGGCAGGACAGGCAGGTGACCTCGGAGATCCGCCCGTGCAGTGCGACGAGCCGACGTGACCCGGCCGCCTCGTGCAGGCCGTCGACGTTCTGGGTGATCAGCAGGTCCGGCTCGAGCCGGGCGAGGGCGCGATGACCGTCGTTGGGCGCGGCGCGACGCATCCGGCTCCAGCCGAGGTGGCTGCGGGCCCAGTAGCGCTGCCGGGCGCCCGGCCCGCTCAGGAACTCCTGGTAGGTCATGGGCCGACGCGCCCGCGACCCCGGTCCGCGGTAGTCGGGGATGCCGGAGTCGGTGGACACCCCGGCGCCGGTCAGGACGACGAGCCGGCCGCCCAGCAGGCAATCAGGGAGGGACGACTCGCGAAGCTCAACCGACATTTCGAGCCCGCTCAACGAGCAATTCGGGCCCTCTCGACGACATTTCGGGACCTCTCAACTGGCGTAGCGCGCGCGGGCGCGGGCCCGCGCCTTCTCGGCCTCCACCTCGCGGTTCTTCGGGGGTGCGGCCGTGACCCAGTCGTCGAGGAGGTGCTGGGTGATGTGGGCGATCTCGTGGACCGCTCGGTCGAACGCCTCCTGGTTGGCCGCCGACGGCTTGGTCGAGCCGCTCACCTTGCGGACGAACTGCACAGCGGCGGCCGAGACCTCCTGCGACGTGGCCGGGGGCTCGAAGTTGTTCAGCGGGCGGATGTTGCGGCACATGCCGTCGAGCCTACGCCGCGCTCGCCGGTGCCGCCGTACGACGCAGCACGGCCACCAGGCGACCGCCCTGGCCGCGGGCTTCCTCCGGCTGTCACCATGTGGCCATGACGGATGCGTCCCGCTCTGATCGGGAGTTCGACCTCGTCCTGTTCGGTGCGACCGGCTTCACCGGCCGCCTGACCGCGGAGTACCTCGCCCGGCACGCGCCCGCGGACCTGCGCTGGGCCCTTGCGGGACGCAACGAGTCCAAGCTCGAGGGCGTCCGCGAGCACCTCACCACGATCGACCCCGGCCTGGCCGACCTGCCCCTGCTGGTCGCCGACGTGACCGACGACGTGTCGCTCAAGGACGTCGTCGGCCGCGCCCGCGTCGTGATCACGACCGTCGGCCCCTACCTGCAGTACGGCGAGCCGCTCGTCGCGGCCTGCGCCGAGGCCGGGACCGACTACGTCGACCTCACCGGCGAGCCCGAGTTCGTGGACCGGATGTACGTCGCCCACCACGCCACCGCCGAGCACACCGGCGCCAGGATCGTGCACGCCTGCGGCTTCGACTCCATCCCCCACGACCTCGGCGCCTACTTCACGGTGAAGCAGCTGCCCGAGGGCGTCCCGCTCACGGTCCGCGGGGTCGTCCGGTCGCGTGCCACCTTCTCCGGCGGCACCTTCCACTCGGCCATGACCGCGCTGTCCCGGGCCAAGCAGATGAAGCTGGCCTCGTCCGCCCGCCGTCATGCCGAGCCCCGGCCCGAGGGCCGTTCCTCCCGCGCCGTCGCCGGCAGGCCGCACCGCGACCACGTGCTCGGCCGCTGGCTCCTGCCGCTCCCGACCATCGACCCGATCATCGTCGCCCGCAGCGGCGCGGCGCTCCCGTCGTACGGCCCGGACTTCCGCTACTCCCACTACGCCGGCACCAAGACGCTGCGGTACGCCGTCGGCGGCGCCGCGGGGGTGGCGGCGCTCGGGGTCGCCGCGCAGATCAAGCCGGTGCGCAACTCGATGCTCTCCCACATCAAGCAGGGTGATGGCCCCGACGCCGCGCGCCGGGCCAAGTCGTGGTTCACCGTCGACTTCGTCGGTGAGGGTGGAGGACAGGTCGTGCACACCCGCGTCTCGGGCGGTGACCCGGGCTACGACGAGACCGCGAAGATGCTCTCCGAAGCGGCTCTGTGCCTCGCCTTCGACGACAACCCGCCGACCGCGGGGCAGGTCACCACCGCCCAGGCGATGGGCGACCGGCTGACCGAGCGACTGCAGGCCGCGGGCCTGCGCTTCGAGGTGCTGTAGCCCTCGTCAGGGGACGGTGACCGGCACGGTCGTCCGGACCGACCGCTGCCGTTTGCCGCCGTGGTAGACCACGGTCAGCTCGTGCGTCCCCGACTTCAGGAGCGGCAGGAGCGTGCCCCCGTGGCCGTCGACGACCTCGAAGCGTCCCAGCCCGTGCTTGCCCTCGAGCACGCGCGCGGTGCCGCGCGGCGAGCTGACACCGGGGGCGTGGACCCTCAGCCTGAGGTACACGCGCCCGTGCCGGATCGACGTACGCACGTGCAGGGTGGGGACCGTGCGGATGCCGTGGACGGCGACCGAGCGCCGGGTGACCGGCGTCCAGTTGGTCGCGCGGTAGGTCACCTCGACGTGGACGTGGTGTCCGACGTCGCCCGGCCGGACCACGTACGTCGCAGCGCGGGCGCCGCGCAGGGGCTGGTCGCCACGGAACCACCGGTAGTGCGCCGTCGCGGTGCTGGGCGTGAACGACGCGACGTGCGCGGTCAGCGTGCGGCCGACGACGGCGTGACCGGTCACGGTGGGCTTGTCCTCGGTCGCGCGGCCGAGCACCACCCGGTCGGAGGTGTTCGAGGCGGCCGGCTCGGGGGTGTAGCCGGCACGGTGCGCGGTGACGACGACGTGGATCCGGTGGCCGGCGTCGGCCGCGGTCGGCCGGTACGTCGACGCGGTCGCGCCCTTCTCGAGCCGCGAGCCGGCGTACCACTGGTAGGTGACCTGGTCGGGCGTGATCGACCACGAGCCGCTCGTCGCCTGCAGGCGGTGGCCGACGACGGCGTGACCGCTCAGCGTCGGCGCCTTCGTCGAGCGGATGACGCCCGGCAGCACGTCGGCGGTGGCGGCGCTCGGCAGCACGGCAGTGAGGTAGCCGGGGCGCGACGCCGTCACGATCACGGTGACCGGTTGGCCGAGATCCTCCGCACGCGGCGTGAACGTCTTGTCGGTCGCACCGAGGACCGGCAGGCCGTTGACCGCCCACTGGTAGGCGATCGTCGCCTTCGGCGACCACCCGCCGTGGTTCGCGCGGAGCTCGACCCCGACCTGGGCGGTGCCGACGACGGCCGGCGCGCGGGTGTTGAGGAAGGTGCCCGGCGCCACCGCGTCGGTGGCGGCCGAGGTCGCGACGGCGTCGGTGTAGCCGGCCCGGGTGACCCGGACCTGGATCGCGATCTGCTTGCGGAGGTCGTCGGGCGTCGGGGTGTACGTCGTACCCGTCGCGCCGCTGATCGGCGCGCCGTCCGCGAGCCACTGGTAGTGCAGCGTGCCGGTCGGTGACCACGTGCCGGGCTCGGCGGTCAGCACCTGGTCGACCTGTGCGGTCCCGGACACGGTCGGCGGGGACGAGGCCGTGAACTGTCCCGGAGCCACGGCCTCGGTGACCGCCGAGGCCACGTGCATCGTCTTGTAGCCGGGCGCGCTCGCCGTGACGCGGACCTTGATCGCCGCACCGAGCTCGGTGGCGGTCGGGGTGAACGTCGACGCGGTGGCGCCGCTGACGGCGTCCCTGCCGGCGAACCACTGGTAGCTGTAGGTGGCCGTCGGACTCCACGTACCGGTCGTGGCACTCAGCGGTACGCCCACCTGGGCCGTGCCCGAGACCGTCGGCGGCGCAGAGTTCACGAAGACGCCGTGCGCGACCGAGTCGGTCGGCCGGCTCTTGGCGGTGCCGCTGTGTGCGCCGGACTTGGTGGCCGTGACCTTGGCCCGGAGTCGCTTGCCGAGCTGGTCGGCGGTGGGCCGGAAGGTCCGGGCCGTGGCCCCGGCGATGGGCTTGCCGTCGGCCAGCCACTGGTAGTGGAACGTGAGGTGGCGCTCGCTCCACGAGCCGTGGGTCGTCTTGAGCTTCATGCCGACCTGGGGTGTGCCCGTGACTGTCGGCGACGCGGTGTTGCGCACCACGGTGTCGCGCACGTGGATGAAGCCGCTCGGCCACATCGAGCTGGTGTCGGTGATCGTGCGGGTGTCGTAGCGGCCCTCGTGGAGGTAGTTGTACTCCTCGATCGTGATGGCACCGTCGCTCGCGGTCTCGACCCAGGCCACGTGACCGCGCGAGGAGCCGGCCGAGCCGGCCGCCCACCAGGCGACCGCGCCGCGCGTGGCGTTGTCGTCGACCGGGATGTCGAGGCTCGTCGCGGCCTTCTTCCAGTTCGAGGCGTTGCCCCAGTGGACGCCCTCGAAGTAGTCGTTGAAGGCGACGTCGTTCTCGGAGTTGAGGCGCCACGCCACGAACGACGTGCACTCGCGGTTGTAGAACTGCCACGGGTCGACCAGGGAGTCCTGGGGCGCCTTCTTCAGTCGAGAGGGGTAGTCGTCGACGCCGGACGCCGCGCTCACGGCCTCGGGATGGAGGAGCGGAGCGACCGTCGCGAGCAGCCCCAGCAGCAGCAGAACGCCGATGCGACGTGTCAAGGAGACACGCCGAACCGAGCGACGTCTGTTGCGCATGTGGCAGACGTTAACCGTGGGAGGTACCCGGGGTCACGCGGTTCTCGGAATCACAATGGTGTGGTTCGAGCACCGGTCCGCAGGCGGTCGTGCCCCAGGCCAGAGTCGAACTGGCGACCTTTCGCTTAGGAGGCGGCTGCTCTATCCACTGAGCTACTGGGGCGGAGCAGCACGAGCCGGGTCGGGAGCCCGACCTGACGAGTCGATCGCGCTGGCCGGAGGTGTCTCGCGCCGCCGCAGACGAGGGTACAAGAGGTGGCGGGCCCGTCGGCGGCCGAATCGGTGACGATCGCCCCTGGCGAGAGTCCGTCCCGCGCGCTGGGCTGGAGTCGGAGGCGCGGGTCCGCGTCGCCGGCCGGGACGAGGGTGAGTCGATGAAGGGCCTGACGGACGCGACGGAGCGGCCCGAACGGCAGCAGGGCCGGGGCGACCGTGCGCTGCACGGGAGCATCCGCGTCGGTCACTGGCGCGGCGTCGAGATCAAGGCCCATTGGACGGTCTTCGTCACGGTGGGACTGTTCGCGACGGCCCTGGCGACGGGAACCCTTCCGCAGGGGCATCCCGGCGACTCCCGTACGGCGTACTGGCTGGTGGCGGTGGGGACCGCGCTCGTGCTGTTCCTCGCGCTGCTCGCCCACGAGGTGGCGCACGCGGTGGTGGCCCGCGGCCAGGGCATGGAGGTCAAGCGGGTCACCTTGTGGCTGCTCGGCGGGGTGACCGAGCTCGGCGGGCAGAGCCCGTCCGCCCGGGCAGACGCCCTGGTCGCCCTCGCCGGTCCCCTGACGAGCCTCGCCCTAGGCGTCGTCACCGCTGTCGTCGCGACCTGGGTGGGGACGTCGGGACTCGTGGGGACCGCGCTCGTCTGGCTCGCGTCGATCAACATCCTGCTGGCGGTGTTCAACCTGCTTCCCGCGGCACCGCTCGACGGCGGCCGGGTGCTGCGCGCGCTGCTGTGGTGGCGCTCGGGCGACCGCGACCGGGCGGCCGACCGTGCCGCACGGGCCGGGAGGGTGTTCGGCTACGTCCTGATCGGACTCGGCGTGCTCGACGCGTTCTCCGGGATGGCCGAGGGCTGGTGGCTCGTGCTGGTCGGCTGGTTCATCCTCAGCGGCGCGAAGGCCGAGCAGGCGGCCGCGGCCGACCACCATCTCGCCGGCCTCTCGGCCGGCGAGGTGATGACCGAGGTACCCGCGGCCGCACCGGGGTGGTGGACGGTCGAGCAGCTCGTCGCGCACCTGTCGCCGGCCCGGGTGGCGGTCGGCGTGTTCCCGGTCGTGGACATCGCGGGCCACACCGTCGGGGTCTGCACGATGGCCGACCTGGACGTCGTGCCGGCCGCGCACCGCGCGGACACCAAGCTCGGCACGCTGGCGGCGCGTCACGCGTATGTGGTCGTCCCGCCCGACGCCCCGGCGGCCGAGGTCGCGGCGCAGATCCGGGCTGGGGGCGGGGTCGCCGTCGTCGAGGACGCGAACCGGCCGGTCGGGGTGGTCACCACCGTGGAGCTCGGCCGAGCCGCCCACCTCTCGCTGTTGGGGTGGCAGACGGCGCCGCACACCGCCTGAAGCCGCGGCCCCCCGCCACCACCGGTACGGCGAGCGCGACCGGTCAGCCGTGGAACGCGGTGATGCCGGTCAGGGTCGGGACGAAGACGAACCCACCGTCGACCACCTCGGACGGGAAGTGGGTGAGGTCGCCGGCGTGGAGGCGCTGGACCTGGGAACCGTCGGCGAGATCGAGCACGACGAGGTCGCCCGAGTCGCGGTCGGCGACGTACACCCGGGAGCCTGCGATCACAGGTGACCCGTAGACGCCGGCGGACCACGCCCAGTGCAGGCTGGAGCGGCCGACGCGCAGGGCACGCACCTGGTGCTGACCCAGGCACGGCATCAGCACGGTCCGGCCGGTGACGGCGGGACCTCCGAAGGCGGTGCACCCGTCGAGCGCCTTCACGGCGGAGCCGATCCCGCCGAGGTGCTCGCGCAGCAGGTAGACGGTCCCGCGCTTGCCGGCGATCACCAGCCGGTGCACGCCCGGGACCGACGCGGGGGACGACGACCCGAGGTCGAGGTCGCGGCGGTTGTCGTCACGCCAGGTGGCCGGTGCGAAGAGCGACAGTCGGTGCAGCTTCTTGGTGCTCAGCTCGGTGACGGAGTCGCTCTTGTCGAAGTGGCCGTCGACCTCGGCGCCGTTGCCGCTCGCGACGTAGACATGGCCGTTGCGGCCGAGCACGGGCCCGGCCGGTGACCACATCCCCGCCTCGCGCGTGGTCGGTACGGCGTAGTGGTAGGTGTGGCCCTGGCCCGTGACGGACGTCGACGTCACGTACCCGACGTAGTTGTCACAGTCGCCGGCCAGGCCGCCGAAGGTGACGACGACGCGGCCGTTCTCGACCAGGACCGCCGAGCGCTCCTGCTCGGCCCTGCGGTTGCGGTGGCGCAGGACGTCGAGCGAGCGGTGCCACCGCTTGTGTCCCGTGGTCGCGTTCAACGCCCACAGGGTGTGATGGCCGCCGACGGTCTCGGCGACCGCGAAGACCGAGCCCGTCCGGGCGTCGTACGCCGGGGTGCCGGTGATGCCGAGCGGGTCGATGTCGCCGCAGGGCAGCCCGCTCAAGGGTTGCGACCTCCCGAGACCCTTCTTCCAGCGGACGTGGCCGGTGCGGGCGTTGAGGCCGAACACCTTGTCGCCCTCGGTCGCCACGATCAGCGTGCTGCCCACGACCAGCGGCTCGCCGTACACGGCGGCGCCGAGGTCCTTGGTCCAGGCGCCCCGCAACGGGTCGCCCGCCGGCTGCGGCACGCGGCCGGCCCGTGACGGCGAACGGTGGTACGTCGGCCACGGGCGGAACGTCGTGGCCACACCCCGGGACGGGCGGGTCGGTACGGACCCGGGCGAGGCCGGAGCTGCCGACGAGCAGGCCGCCGTCAGCAGGAAGGAGAGGGGGAGCATGACCGAGACGAGTCGACGCATCCACCCAGTGTGGCCGTCCGGCGAAGGCGCGTCACCTGCCCGAGCGGTCCGCGGCGCCGAGGACGCGGTGGCCGGTGGGCCCGTTGTGACTCGTCGGTACGCCGGGAAGTTGGCTCCAGGCCGTCTCCCGGTCACAATTTGGTCACGCCCCGTACGTTCGAGGTGATCCGGTCGCGCCCGACCGGTGGGCTCATCCTGACCGAAGGTTTCGCTCGATGTCCGCTCCTCCCCCCGACGCCGCCGGGTCCACCGGTGGCGCCCCGGTCGGCGGCAAGCGCAAGGGCAAGGTCAAGGCCCACCACACCGTCGGCAAGGTGGTGGCCGCGACGATGGTCGTGATCGCGCTGGTGACCGGCCTGAGCGTGGTGTTCCTCTACCGCCACTACAACTCCAACCTCAACGTCCTCGACGTCAGTGGCGCGCTGAAGAACCGACCCAGCCACGAGGTGCCGACCGGGCCCTCCGGCCCGATCAACATCCTCGTGATGGGCTCGGACAACCGCGATGCGCCGGGCGACCACATCGACAACCTCACCGGCATCGGCAAGCGCTCCGACACCACGATCCTGCTCCATCTCTCGGGCGACCGGCGGCACGCGTACGGCGTGAGCATCCCTCGCGACTCCATCGTCAACCGCGCCGCCTGCTACGACAGCGCCGGCAAGGAGATCTCCCCGCCCGTGACCGGGGCCATGTGGAACGACGCCTTCAACATCGGCGGGGCGGCGTGCACCATCGAGCAGTTCGAGCAGCTCACCCACGTGCCGGTCGACCACTTCATCGTGGTCGACTTCGCGGGCTTCAAGGCGATGGTCGACGCCATCGGCGGTGTCGACGTGTGCCTGCCGCACGCGGTCGTCGACCCGATCGGTCACATCAACCTCCCCGCCGGCACCCACAAGTTCACCGGGACCCAGGCGCTCAACTACGTCCGTGAGCGCCACGACCTCGGCAACGGCTCGGACATCGGCCGGATGAAGCGTCAGCAGGCGTTCATCGCCTCGATGGCGCACACGGCGATCAGCGCCAACACGCTGGCCAACCCGATCCACCTCGGCAAGTTCCTCGACGCCGCGACCAAGTCGCTGACCGTCGACCCCGGCCTGAAGAGCCTGGCCAAGCTGGTCGGGCTCGCCTACCAGTTCCGTCACATCGGTCTGAACAAGATCCAGTTCGTGACGACGCCCTGGGAGGTCGACCCCAGCGACCCCAACCGCGTGGTCTGGGCGCCGACGGCCCACCTGCTGTGGCAGGACATCCTCAACGACAAGGTGCTGCCCAAGTCTCTGCTGTCGGGCTCGATCAACGCGCACAACGTCCCGGGGGTCACCCAGGCCGGCAACCCGTCCGCCCACCCGAGCAACAGCGAGGGCGAGCAGCAGGCCGCTCAGGACAACCTGGCCAACGGCCTGTGCGCCTGATGTCCGACGAACGCCCGGCCCGGCCGTCGGAGGAGGCCGACTGGGAGAGGCGCCGGCGTCTCGCGGCCGTCTTCGGCGACGTGCTCCCCGAGACCACGTCCGACGAGCGGGATCCCCGGTCGCCGTCCGACGAGGAGGCCGACGACCGCTGGCTGCGGGCCCAGGTCCCGCCCCACCACGGCTGACGGGACCGCGGCGGCTCAGGCGGTGCTGCCGCCCTGCCCCGCGAGCAGGTCGCGGATCTCCTGGAGCAGCTTGACGTCGTCGGGGGTGCCGGGCTCGGGGCTGGGGAAGTAGCGCTCCTTGGCCACGGTGTAGGGCTTCACGATGACGAAGTAGACGACCGCGGCGATGATCAGGAACGAGACGAGGGCCGTGATCCAGCCGCCGACCGGCAGGCCACCGGGCTGGTAGCTGGTGAAGTCGGGGTGGCCACCGGCCTTGCCGATGATGCCCATGATGATCGCGACGGTCGCGTCGACGACGGTCTTGAAGGCCGCCGCGATCACGAAGGCCACTGCGAGCTCGACGAGGTTGCCGCGGAGGATGAAGTTCTTGAACCCGGTCATGACGCTCTCCTGTCGGCCGCCGCGTCGACGGCCTCGCTGGGTCGGACGCGCGCCACGCTAGCGGGAAAGCACCACGCCGAGGAGATCGGTCGCCGCCGCACCCGCGATGTCGTCGACGTCGGACGGGTCCACCGCGACGACCACCAGGCGTCCGGGCAGGCCGGCGC
>JBAUWD010000216.1:0-8488 GCA_049583575.1 Nocardioides sp. | reverse complement strand
GCCTCGGGCGGACGGGAGCGCGCCAGGAAGTCGCGAGCCGTCCGGCCGCGACGCCACCGGCTGATCGCCTGGCGGGTCGCCACCTGGCGCACCCACGCCCCGGGGTCGTCGTACGTCGAGAGCTTCGACCAGCGCGGCCAGGCCCTGGTGTAGGCCTCCTGCGCCGCCTCTTCGGCAGCGCCGAGCTCGCCGGTGACGGCGTACGCGCACGCGACGGTGCGCGCCCAGGTGGCGTCGTAGAACGCCGTGAAGTCCTGCTCCGCGGTGCCCATGGCCTCCCCGTCCGGACCGGGCCTGACCCTGGTCGGTCGACCCATTGCAGCAGACACGCGCAGGGGAGGGGTCCGGTTGCATCCCGGCGACCCGCCGCGGGGATACCGCTCCGGGTTGGCTCCTCGGCTAACCTCCCTTCAGTGATTCGCTTCGAAAAGGTCACCAAGACCTACCCCGGTGGCAACCACCCGGCGCTCGACAACGTCTCGATCGACATCGAGAAGGGCGAGTTCGTCTTCCTGGTCGGCACCTCGGGCTCCGGCAAGTCGACCGCGCTGCGCCTGGTGCTGCGCGAGTCGCGGTGCACCTCCGGGCGGGTCTACGTCGCGGGCAAGGAGATCAACCGCCTGGCCGCCTGGAAGGTGCCGCGGCTGCGCCGCCAGATCGGCACCGTGTTCCAGGACTTCCGGCTGCTGCCGAACAAGACCGTGACCGAGAACGTCGCCTTCGCCCTGCAGGTGATCGGCAAGTCCCGGGGCGACATCCGCAAGACCGTGCCCGAGACCCTCGAGCTGGTGGGCCTCGACGGCAAGGGTGACCGGATGCCCGACGAGCTGTCCGGTGGCGAGCAGCAGCGAGTGGCCATCGCCCGGGCCTTCGTCAACCGCCCGATGATCCTGATCGCCGACGAGCCGACCGGAAACCTCGATCCGGCCACGTCGGTGGGCATCATGAAGCTGCTGGACCGCATCAACCGCACCGGCACCACCGTCGTCATGGCCACCCACGACGCCGGCGTCGTCGACCAGATGCGCAAGCGGGTGATCGAGCTGGCGGACGGCAGCGTCGTCCGCGACCAGGCGCAGGGTGTGTACGGCTTCCAGCACTGATCGACCGAGACCCCGGCACCTACTCAGAGAGCCTCACCCATGCAGCTGCGTTACGTCTTCACCGAGCTGGGCAGCGGCCTGCGCCGCAACCTGTCGATGCACGTCGCGGTGATCCTCACCCTGTTCGTCTCGCTGACCATGGTCGGCATGGGCGTGCTGCTCAACCAGGAGGCGCACCGGGTGGCCGACCGCTGGGGCAGCCAGCTCCAGATCACCGTCTACATGTGCACCCGCCAGGACTCCAACCCCGCGTGCACGAGCTCGGTCACCTCTGCGCAGAAGGCCGCGATCGAGAAGGTCGTCGCCTCCAACACCCAGGTCGCGTCGTACCACACGGAGTCGCAGCAGGAGGCCTTCGACAAGCTCAAGCAGCAGTTCCCCGGCAAGTACGACGGGCCGAACTCGCCGATCACCGCGGCGGACATGCCGCAGTCCCTGTGGATCACGCTGAAGAACCCCGAGCAGTTCCGCGACGTCGAGAGTGCCGTGATCGGCCTCGACGGCGTCTCGCGCGTGCAGGACGTCCACAAGCTGCTCAAGCCCATCTTCGCGACGATCTCGCGGCTCAAGTGGGGCTCGCTCGGTACGGCGTTCTTCCTGGTGCTCGCGGCGCTGCTGCTGGTCGCCAACACCATCCGGCTGGCCGCCTTCGCCCGTCGGCGCGAGATCGGCATCATGCGGCTGGTGGGCGCCTCGACGCTCTACATCGCGCTGCCGTTCCTGCTGGAGGCCGTGGTGACCGCCGTGCTCGGAGTCGCGCTGGCGGCCGCCGCGCTGGGGGCGTTCATGAAGTTCGGTGTGAAGGACCAGCTGAGCACCGACCTGAGCTTCATCCCCTGGGTCGGCACCTCCGACTACACGCTCTCGCTGCTCGTCATCGCGGTCCTCGGCCCGGTGCTGACGCTGATCCCGACACTCGTGCTCACTCGCAAATACCTCAAAGTGTGACCGCGGTCGGTTAGCGTCGCTTCCGTTCACTTCCCCGAACACGCGAAGGCCGACCGGTGCGACTCTTCCCCGCCACCGCCCGCCGACGCCTGGCCGCACTCTGTGCGGTCGGCGCGCTCGGCGTGGGTGCCGTGACCAGTCCGTTCGCCCATGCCGACACCAAGCACCTGCGGCACGAGCAGGCCAAGGCACAGCACTCGGTCAAGAACGCCCAGGCCGACCTCGACGAGTCCAGCCGCCAGAGCCGGCACGCGTACCTCGCGCTGCAGGCCTCGCGGGCCGCCCTGCGCTCGGCCCGGCACGACCTGCAGGCGGCCCGGGCCCACGCGCGTCGGGCGCACCACCGCTTCCTGCACGTCAAGCGCCAGCTGGCCCGCGCTCAGGTGCGCCTCGGTCTGGCCAAGGAGAACCTCGCCCGCGGGCAGCAGGCCGTCACCGACCAGCATCGCGAGCTCGTGAACACCGTGACCTCGCTCTACGAGCAGGGTGACCCGCAGCTGGTCGGCTTCCTCTCGCTGCTCAACTCCCAGACGCCGGCAGACCTGACCGCCAAGAACGACAACAACAGTCTCGTCCTCGGCTCCCAGGACCAGGCGCTCGACGGGCTGAAGGCCTCCCAGGTGCTGCTCCAGGTGCAGACCCAGGCACTGACCGAGGCACGCGACCTGGTGGCGAAGAAGCGCGCGCAGGCGCACGCCAACCTGCTGCTCAAGCGCCGTTACAAGCAGGACGCCGAGGCGGCCAAGCAGCGCGTCGTCCAGACCGTCCACGACCGGGCGCACGCGCTGAAGCTGGCCCGTCGCGCGCACGCCCACGACCAGCGGATCCTGGCCCGCTCCCGCGCTCGCGCGGCCCGCGTCCACCGCCAGCTGATGGCCGAGATCGCCCGCGAACAGGCCCGGGGCGGCGGCTACCACGGCAGCACCGGCGGGCTGCTGATGCGCCCGGTGAACGGGCCGATCACCTCGCCGTACGGGTACCGGATGAACCCGATCGGGCACTACTGGGGCCTGCACGACGGTGACGACTTCGGCGCCCCGTGCGGCACCCCGATCTGGGCGGCCGGCAACGGTCGGGTGATGTCGGAGTACTACTCCTCGGTGTGGGGCAACCGGCTCTTCCTCAACCTCGGCCTGATCAACGGCAAGAACGTCACCGTGATCTACAACCACCTGTCCGCCTACCGCACTTCCGTGGGCCAGTCCGTCTCGCGCGGCCAGGTCGTCGGGCTGATCGGTACGACGGGTTGGTCGACCGGCTGCCACACCCACTTCACGGTGATGGTGAACGGCGTCGCGGTGAACCCCACCCCCTGGATCACCTGACGAGCCTGCCGTCGCCCGTGGGCCTGTTCGGGTTGGTCGGGCCTGTTCGGGTTGGTCGGGCCCGTTCGGGTTGGCCGAGCCTGTCGAGACCAAACGATTAGGGCCGGCCCCTGCCCCCTGAAACAATGGCCGGATGCCGAAGGAGCAGGGGCGCAAGGTGATCGCGCAGAACCGCAAGGCGCGACACGACTACCACGTGGAGGACACGTGGGAGGCCGGGCTCGTGCTGATGGGCACCGAGGTCAAGTCGCTGCGGCAGGGTCGCGCGACGCTGGTCGACGGGTTCGCGGAGGTCGACGACCACGAGGTCTGGCTGCACGGCGTCCACATCCCGGAGTACACCCAGGGCACCTGGACCAACCACGCCGCGCGCCGGCGCCGCAAGCTGCTCCTCAACCGGGCCGAGATCGCCAAGATCGAGCGCAAGATCGGCGACAAGGGCTACACGCTGGTCCCGCTGCAGCTGTACTTCAAGGACGGCCGCGCCAAGGTCGAGATCGGGCTCGCGCGGGGCAAGAAGTCCTACGACAAGCGCCATGCCCTCGCCGAGCGCCAGGCCGAGCGGGAGAAGCAGCAGGCGATCGGACGCCGGGCGAAGGGCCACACCGACTGATGCCGGTCGACGTCGTCCGCCGCGCCGACCCCGCTGCGGTCGCCGCGATCCTGGACAGCATCCCCGAGTGGTTCGGCATCCCCGAGGCCAACGCGTCGTACGTCGCGGACGCCGGCCGGCTCCCGTCGTACCTCGCGGTCGACGGCGACCAGGTCGTCGGTGTCGCGCTGGTCTCCGAGCACTTCCCGGCGTCCCGCGAGCTGCACCTGCTCGCCGTGCGTCGTGACCGGCACCGGCAGGGCGTGGGACGGGAGCTCCTCGCGGGCGTCGAGGGCGACCTCCGCGACGCCGGTGTCCGGGTCCTCGAGGTGCACACCGTCGGTCCGTCGTACGAGCACGCGGGGTACGCCGCGACCCGCGCCTTCTACGAGTCGCTCGGCTTCGTGCCGGTCCACGAGCTGGAGCGCATCGACTGGAACGGCCCGACCCTGATCCTGGTCAAGCCCCTGTGGACGCAGCTGTGACCGACCCGTTCACCTTCGCGCACGACCTCGGGCTGCCGGGGCTCTTCGACGTCCACACGCACTTCCTGCCGCCGCGGGTGACGGCCAAGGTGCGCGCGCAGTTCGACACCGCCGGCCCGCTCATCGGCCGGCCGTGGCCGCTGCACTATCGCGGGACCGACGACGAGCTCGTCGCGACCCTGCGCGGCCTCGGCGTACGCCGCTTCTCGGCGCTCGCCTACGCCCACCGGCCCGGCATGGCGGAGTTCCTCAACGACTGGTCGGCCGCGTTCGCGGCGCGGGTGCCTGGCTGCCTGCACTGTGCGACGTTCTACCCCGAGGACGGCGCAGGTGAGTACGTCGCGGCCCGGCTGGCCGGCGGCGCGGAGCTCTTCAAGCTGCACGTCCAGGTCGGCGCGATCGACGTCCGCGACCCGCTCCTGACCGAGTCGTGGGGCCTGCTGGAGGAGGCCGGCACCCCGGTCGTCCTGCACGCCGGCTCCGGCCCGGTCGCCACGCCGTACACGGGGCCGGGCCCGATCGGCGAGCTGCTCGCCCGCTTCCCGCGGCTGGCCCTCGTGATCGCCCACCTCGGCGCCCCCGAGTACGCCGAGTTCCTCGCCCTGGCCGAGCGCTACGACCGGGTCTGCGTCGACACCACCATGGCCTTCACGCCGTTCTTCGACGACCTGGGTGCGGCGTTCCCGGCCGACCTGTTGCCGCGGCTGCGCGACCTGCAGCCGAAGGTGCTGCTGGGCTCGGACTTCCCCAACATCCCCTATCCCTACGACACCCAGCTCATCGGGTTGACCGGGCTCGAGCTCGGCGACGACTGGCTCCGGGCGGTCTGCTGGGACAACGCCGTACGGCTCTTCGGCGACCCGGCCGGGGAATCCGAGTCGTCCCCAGCGCGTTGATCCCCGTAGACTGAGGGTGTCGTCGGTCGAGCCTGTCGAGACCACGGCGTCTGACACAACTCAAGAGGGGCTGATCGGTTTCGACTTGGGACGTTGGTCCCAGGGGAAGCGGGTCGAGGAGCCGACGTCATCTCGTTAACGATCGTCGGGAACCAATAACTGCCAACAACACGCGCAGTAACTTCGCTCTCGCTGCCTGAGCAGTGAACGAAGGGTCTGACCGGGCATCCGCCTTCGTCCCGGATCCAGGCCTCATCGAGAAGGCTTGCTGGTCACCTCCGCCGGGAGGGGTGACCGGGACTTCCTCCCGGCTGAGCCTGTCGGCGACGTGTCAGTGCGAGCGCCGGGGCTGAGAAAGCGACATCACTGACTGCGCCCGGAGAAGACCTGGTACGACGCTCGAGGACGCGGGTTCGATTCCCGCCAGCTCCACCAACCACCCACGCGGGTCAGGTGTCCGCGACCGGGTCGTCGCGCACCCTCAGCAGGGCCAGGGTCGCGAGCAGCAGCGCGGCGAGCACGGCGCTCCCGAGCGCCTCTCTGCCGGCGCCGACCAGCAGGCCGGCGCCGAGGGAGCCGAGCGCCTCTCCCAACGCCCAGATGAAGTTCGTGAGCCCGGCGACGCCGGCGATCGACAACGCATGGGTCCGGCCGAAGTCCGTCATCCCCGCGACGGCCGGGGTCACCATCAGGCCGACCGCGGGCCACGCCGCGGCGAGGAGGACCACGCTCGGCCACAGCGCGTCGGCGACGTACCACGCGACCAGGAGCGCACCCGCCGTCACCATGGCAGCCCCCATCGGCAGCCGGCGGCCGCGCAGGTCGGAGACGCGGCCGGCGATCGGTCCGACCGCCATCTCGAGGACCGCGCCGGTGAAGAAGGCTGCTCCGATCAGCGTCGCCGACCCGCCGAGGCCGTCCAGGCGCAGTGGCGCGATGACCGCGAGGGCCCCGAACGATCCGGCGCAGAGGGTGACGATCCAGATCAGCGTGCCGAACCACGGATGCCACACCGCCCGGAGTACGACGCGCAGGCTGAAGGCCTCGCCGCCCCAGGGTCTCTCGCGCCCGCGCAGCAGGAGGCAGAGGAGGACGGCGACCACGGCGATGGCCGGGAAGACGAGGGCGCGGTCGGTCGCCGCGGACACGACCCCCAACAGCGGTCCGACGATGGACCCGGCCACGGCGGACGAGATGATCGTGCCGATGACGACGCCGTGCTTGGTCGGGCTGCTCGCGCCGATCAGCCAGGTCATGGCGCCGGCCCACTGCAACGCCGACGCCACCCCCTGCAGGAACCTCGCCAGGATGAGCACGGCAGCGGAGTCCGCGATGCCGAAGGTGACACTGGCGACGGCCAGCAGCAGCGCGCCCGCGACCACGGACGCCTTGGCGCCCACGCGCCCGGTGACCCAGCCGCTGGGGATCGCGAACGCGAGCAGGCCCAGCGCGTAGGCGCCCACGAGGAGCCCGGTCTGCGCCCCGGCCAGCCCGACGCTGTCCCGCAGCTCGGGCAGCAACGGGGTGACCGACGAGTACATCGTCATGTCGAGAGCGATCACGGATCCGAGGAGGAGCGCGAGACGGCGCAGCGCTGCCGGGGGGATCGCGGTGCCGGCCGCAGAGGGGTCCGAATCGCTGGCGGCCATGGGCGGACAATGCCGCATCCACGCCGCCGTACGGTAGCGCCCATGGACTGCGTGTTCTGCGCGATCATCGCCGGCGAGATCCAGGCGGAGATCGTGCTCGACGAGCCGGACTTCGTGGCGTTCCTGGACGCGCGGCCGGTCTTCAAGGGCCACACGCTCCTCGTGCCGCGCACGCACGTCGTCACCCTGCCGGACCTGCCGGCGGGTCTGCGCGACGGCTTCCTCGAGGCGGCGCAGCGACTGGCGACCGCCATGGTCGACGGGCTCGGCGCGCAGGGCAGCTTCGTGGCCACGAACAACGTCGTCAGCCAGTCCGTGCCCCACCTGCACCTGCACGTCGTACCGCGCACCAAGGGCGACGGTCTGCGCGGGTTCTTCTGGCCGCGCACGAAGTACGCCGACGGCGAGGCGTCCGCCTACGCCGCGCGGTTGCGCACGGCACTCGGTGGTTGACCGGAGCCGCACCCGGCCCCGGTCCACCCGAGCCTCAACGACGCTCGTTCAGCTTGTCCATCTCGTGCCGGATCTGGCTCTCGGTCGGCAGGTCGCGCGCGTAGGCGTCCCACGCGTTCGCGACCACGCCGATGCCCCATCCTGCCAACGGGAAGACCGGCCAGAAGAAGCCGGCGCCCGTCGCCGCCCACACCGCCACCAGGAAGGCGTTGACGGCCACGTAGATCAGCAGGTGGACGTGGAAGTCGCTCTTCTTCTTGAGCCGCTTCACCGCACGGTCCCGCAACCCCTCGGCCTCCGGGGCCCTCATCTCGGTGCTCATGGTCATCCTCCTCATGGGGCGCACCCCGGGCGCGCCGCACGAGCACGGCGGCCACCCCGCCCACACCCTCATCGTGGTCCTCGCAGACCCGGGGCGACACGGGTGAAGGTCCTCAGCGTGGCGACCATTCGTCCCCGGGTCGCCCGTCGGTCGTGCGGCCCGCGAGAGCGCGCGTCAGGAAAACTTGACATCGGATGATCCGTCAGGTTTACTTGACACGGTGAACGACGCCGACCACCCCGCCCCCGCCGATCTCTCCGAGACCGCGGCCGGCCGAGATCCCGCCCAGGGGCTCGCCGCCGTCCGGGCGCTCCGCGCGCTGGCCGACCGCCTCGAGGCGGTCCAGGTCCACAACGCACGCGAGCAGGGCTGGAGCTGGCAGGCGATCGCCGACGTGCTGCAGGTCAGCCGTCAGGCCGTTCACCAGAAGCACTCCCGCGACTGACGCGGGAACCACCGACTCCGAGGAGACGACCCATGCACAGCCGATTCGACACCGAAGCCAGAATCGCCGTCGCCCAGGCGACGGACCTCGCCCACGAGCTCGGCCATCGCGAGGTCGGTCCCGACCACCTCCTGCTCGGCCTGCTCGCCAACCCCCGCGGCACGGCATACGCCGCACTGACCGGGCACGGCCTGAGCCTCGACGCCGCTCGCGACCTCGTCGCCCGGACCCACGTCGAGCGTCGCGTCGACCCCGTCGACGAGTCGGAGC
>JBAUWD010000215.1:0-9388 GCA_049583575.1 Nocardioides sp. | reverse complement strand
TCGTGGCACCCACCGCCGAGGGCCATCGCGGCACGGTGGCGTCGTACGACGTGGGCGGCGTCGCCACGCTCGTGCTCTTCGGCCGGACCCACCTCTACGAGGGACTCGGGCTCGCGCCGGTCGCGCACGGCGTACGGACCGCGGCGGCGGCCGGCTGCACGACCGCCCTGCTCACCAACGCCAACGGGTCGCTGCGCGACGACTGGGAGGTCGGGCGCGCCGTACTGCTCCGCGACCACCTGAACCTCACCGCGACCTCGCCGATCGTCGGGGCACGCTTCGTCGACCTCACCGACTGCTGGTCCGCACGGCTGCGCTCGCTGGCCCGCGGTCTCGACCCCACGCTGCCCGAGGCCGTCTACGCGTGGCTGCCCGGGCCGCACTACGAGACGCTCGCCGAGGCCGAGTGGGTACGACGGATCGGGGCGGACGTGCTCGGGATGTCGACGGTGCCGGAGGCGATCGCGGCCCGAGAATGTGGTCTCGAGGTGCTCGGGCTCTCGACCGTGACGGCCATCGAGGGCGACGATGCCGGGATCGACCCGAGCGACGTGGTGGCCGTCGCCGAGGCCACCGCCCGACGGATGGGCCCGCTGCTCGCGGACCTGGTGACGAAAGGAACGGCATGACCACGACCGAGGAGAGCACGCCCCGCCCCTCCGCTCCCGGGGCGATCGAGGCGAACGGCATCAACGTCATCGCGGAGTCCGAGCGCAAGGGCACACCGGCCGGGCTGTTCTGGCCGTGGTGCGCGTCGAACATCTCGGTGCTGGCGGTGTCGTACGGCGCGTTCGTGCTCGGCTTCGGGATCGGTCTGTGGCAGGCCCTGGTCGGCGCGGCCGTCGGCGCGTTCGTGTCGTTCCTCCTGGTGGGGCTCGTGTCCATCGCCGGCAAGCGAGGCTCGGCGCCCACGCTCGTGCTGTCCCGCGCGGCGTTCGGCCGGTGGGGCAACAGCCTGCCGTGCCTGGTCTCCTACCTGCTGCTGGTCGGCTGGGAGACGGTCCTCGTCGCCCTCTCGACCCTGGCCACCGCGACCGTCTTCGACCGGCTCGGCTGGAGCCACGGCGACGGCACCAAGATCGTGGCGTTCGTCGTGGTCGCCGCGGTCATCGTGATCGCGGGGATCCTCGGCTTCGACACGATCATGTCGCTGCAGAGGTATCTCACCATCGCGTTGGTCGTCGTGACCGCGGTCTACGTCGTCCTCACCTGGGACCACATCCACCTCTCGACCGCGCGCGCCCTACCGCACGGCACGCTCAGTGCCACGGTCGGTGCGGCGATCCTGGTGATGACCGGCTTCGGGGTCGGCTGGGTCAACACCGCCGCCGACTACTCGCGCTACCTGCCGCGCAACGCCTCCACCCGCGGAGTCGTCTGGTGGCCGACGATCGGCGGCAGCCTGCCGGTCGTCGTGCTGGTGGCGTTCGGCATCCTCCTGGCCGGCTCGTCGCGCGGTCTCTCCGACGCGATCGGCGCCGACCCGATCGGGGCGCTCACCACGATCCTGCCCACGTGGTTCCTGCTGCCGTTCGCGGTCGTGGCCGTGGCCGGCCTGATCAGCGGGGCGGTGATGGACATCTACTCCTCCGGGCTCACGCTGCTCACCCTCGGTCTCCGCACGCCGCGCTGGGTGGCCGCCGCGATCGACGGCGTGCTGATGATCCTGGGCGCCATCTACATCGTGTGGGTCGCCGACACCGACTTCATCTACATCTTCGAGGGCTTCCTGATCACGCTCGGCGTACCGATGGCCGCCTGGTGCGGAGTCTTCCTCGCCGACCTGCTCGCCCGGCGGCGCGACTACGACAGCGAACACCTCTACGACAGCAGCGGGCGCTACGGGTCGGTCGGCTGGGCCGCCACCCTCTCCATGGTCGTCGCGACCGCGGTCGGCTGGGGGCTGATCGTCGAGCCGTTCGGCTCCAAGGGCCTCGGCTGGCTCGGCTACCTCCTCGACCCCTCCGGACTCGGCGGCAAGACCGGCACCTGGGCCTTCGCCAACCTGGGCGTCCCCATCGCCCTCGCCATCGGGTTCCTCGGCTACCTCCTCCTCGGCTTCTCCGCCGTACGCCGCCAGGAGCGTGCCTGACCCCACTCCGTTGAGAGGGCAGAAATGGTCTGTTGAGCGGGCGAAGAAGTCAGGTGAGTCGGCCAGAACGGCTTCCGATGCACAGCCATCTGTGCCGCCTCAATGGGCCATTTGAGCCGCCTCAACGGAGCATTTGGGCCCTCTCAACGGGGGAGGTGGGTGCGCTCGGCAGAGATGGTGGTGTCGTCGCCGTGGCCGGTGTGTACGACGAAGCCGTCGGGCAGGGAGAGGAGCCGCGAGCGGATCGATGCGAGGATGAGGTCGGAGTCGCTGTAGGACCGGCCGGTGGCGCCGGGTCCGCCTCGGAACAACGTGTCGCCGGTGAACACGCACTCCAGCTCGGGTGCGAGCAGGCAGACCGACCCCGGCGAGTGACCCGGCGTGTGCAGCACCGTCAGCGACGAGCCTGCGACGGGGATGCTCAGGCCGTCCGAGAGGTCGACGTCCCAGAGGAGGTCGGGATGGGTCAGCTCCCACAGCGGTCGCTCGGCGGGATGGAGCAGGATCGGCGCGGTCACGGTCTCGCGCAGGGCAGGTGCCACCCGCACGTGGTCGTCGTGCGCATGGGTGCACACGATCGCGGTCACGCGGCGATCTCCGACCACGGCGAGGATGCCCTCGACCGAGTGCGGTGCGTCGATCACCACGCACGACTCGTCGTCGCCCACCACCCACACGTTGTTGTCGACGTCGAACGTCTCACCGTCGAGGGCGAAGGTCCCGCTCGTCACGCCGTGGTCGACGCGCAGGGTCACGAGAGGAGCACCACGCTGCGCAGCACGCTCTGCCCTCCATCCGTGGCGTGGTGCATCTTCTCGAACGCCGCCTCCACGTCGCCGAGCCCGATCTCCTCCGACACGAACGCGTCGAGGTCGAGCCGTCCCTGCTGGTAGAGCGAGACGAGCATCGGGAAGTCGCGCGAGGGCAGGCAGTCGCCGTACCAGCTGGACTTCAGCGCACCGCCGCGACCGAACACGTCGATGAGCGGGATGTCCGGGATCTTCATCTCGGGCGTCGGCACGCCCACGAGTACGACGGTGCCGGCCAGGTCGCGCGCGTAGAACGCCTGCCGCCACGTCTCCGGTCTGCCCACCGCGTCGATCACGACGTCGGCGCCGTTGCCGCCGGTGAGGGCCTGGATCGCCGCCACCGGCTCGTCGTTCGCGCTGTTGACGGTGTGGGTGGCGCCCAGCCGGCGGGCACCTTCGAGCTTCCGGTCGTCGATGTCGACGGCGATGATCGTGCTCGCCCCGGCCAGGGCCGAGCCGGCGACGGCGGCCGACCCGACCCCGCCACAGCCGATCACCGCGACACTCCGGCCACGCGTGACCCCACCGGTGTTGATCGCCGCCCCGAGCCCCGCCATCACCCCGCACCCGAGCAGCCCGACCGCCGCCGGGCGCGCCGATGCGTCGACCTTGGTGCACTGGCCCGCGGCGACGAGCGTCTTCTCGGCGAACGCACCGATGCCGAGCGCGGGGGACAGCTCGGTCCCGTCGGAGAGCGTCATCCTCTGGGTCGCGTTGTGGGTGGCGAAGCAGTACCACGGCTCGCCCCGGTCGCAGGCACGGCAGCTGCCGCAGACCGCCCGCCAGTTGAGGATCACGAAGTCGCCCGGCGCGATCGAGGTGACGTCGTCGCCGACGGCCTCGACGACACCGGCCGCCTCGTGGCCCAGCAGGAACGGGAAGTCGTCGTTGATGCCGCCGTCGCGGTAGTGCAGGTCGGTGTGGCAGACGCCGCAGGCCTGCACCTTCACCAGCGCCTCGCCCGGGCCGGGGTCGGGGACGTTGATCGTCTCGATGCTCACCGGCTCGCCCTTCGCGTGGGCGACGACCGCCTTGACCTGCTGCATCCGCTGCTCCTCCGGTTCGTGGGACCGTGCGGGGTCACGATGGCAACCGGCTGGCCGCTTGGCAACAACTCGTCCGGGGCGACCCGGTGCAACCCTCCGGGCGCGCATCTCGTGTAGGGGGTGACAGCCGAGCAGGATGGTGGGCCGATGCACCCGCACGCGATCGCGGAGGGAGGACCGGTGGCCGCTCGCGCCCGCACGACCCGCGACGTCGAGTTCGAGTCGTGGCTCACCGCCCGCGAGCCCGCGCTCCAGCGCACCGCGCACCTGCTCACCGGCGACGTGCACTCGGCCCAGGACCTCGTACAGGTCACGCTCGCGAAGCTCTACCTGGCCTGGGACCGCATCCAGGACCGCGGGCGCGTCGACGCCTACGCCCGCAGGATCCTGGTCAACGAGCACCGCACCGCGTGGCGCCGTCCCGTCCGCCGGCGCGAGCAGGTCACCGCCGACCTCCCCGACCGGCCCGCGCCCGAGCAGGGGTACGACGGCCAGCGCGAGGCGGTCTGGGCGTTCGTCGCGTCGCTGCCGCCACGTCAGCGGGCCGTGATCGTGCTGCGGTTCTACGAGCAGCTGACCGAGCCCGAGATCGCCGACCTGCTCGGCATCTCGGTCGGCACCGTGAAGTCCCAGAGCAGTCGCGCCCTCGCCGCGCTGCGCGCCCATCTGCCCGACCATCCCGAGCTCTCCGGGGAGGAGCAGCCATGAACCCCGAGGACCTGCTCACCGACGCCCTCCGCGACCGGACCGAGCACACCGACTACCCGTCGACCCCGTTGGCCACGGTCGCCGCCCGGGCCGGCGCGATCCGCGCCCGCCGGCGTCGTACGACGGTGCTCGCCGCTGCCGCAGCCGTGGCCCTCGTCGCCGTACCGAGCGCCCTCTGGCTGGGCCGCTCCCCCGGTACGTCGCCGCAGCCGGCCACGACGCTGTCGTCGGGGCCGACCACGCAGCCGACGGCGCACACGAGCCCGTTCGACCTCGGCTCCTTGCCCAAGGGCGCCAAGCCCGGGATCGACTACCTCGTCGGCGACACGTACGTGACGATGAACGGCGACCGGATCACGGACCCCGTGTTCCGCAACGCGACCGCGGCGACGCCCGTGCGTGGCGGGATCCTCGTCTCGGTCCCTCCCGCTCCGGGGATGTTTGCGCAGGACGGCATCGGCAGCACGGACCTGGTGTCCGACGGCCGGCACCAGTACCTCGGATGCGGCTCCGACCGGTTCGCGATGTCGACCGACGGTGTCGAGTCGGCGTACTGGCTGGCGGACTCGTGCCCCTTCGGGAGCGGAGACGGCGGAGCTCTGTACTCCGGAGTGAACAACACCATGGGTGAGTCGGGACCGGGCCACGTCGCCACACCGGCCGGCAGCGTGTACGAGCCGATCGGCATCGTGCAGCAGGGCACGGTGGTGAACGTGACGCACGGTCGATCAGTGCACGCCGAGATCGTGGGCTCCGGATCCGGGTCGACCATCGCCGCGCTGTCCTACGCAGGTGGGTCGGACGAGAACAACGACGTCGTCTCCGGCGTCCTCGCCGAAGGGAGCACCGGCGCTGTCGTCGACGCAGCGACGGGAGCCGTGAAGTGGCGGGCGCCGTGGATCCTGGGGCAGTTCTCCAACGACGGCAAGTACGTGCTCGGCTACCAACCCGGTGACGGCATCGGCACCGACAGCTACGCGATCCTGGATGCGACGACGGGGAACAAGGTCGTCGAGCTCCCCCACCTCGGCATGGCAGTGAGCCTGCACAGCTTGACGTGGGACTTCGACGACACGGTGCTCGCGGTGGCCTCGACCGACCAGGACGAAGCGATCGTCCGCTTCGACCAGCAGGGCAATCTCACCCGGGCGACGCCCACACGGCCCGTCGGGGACACGTACGCCTACCGCCTCGCCACCCGTCCCTGAGGACGGGATCTGCCACGATCGCAACCTTCTCCCCTCCTCTCGCGTCTTGGTGGCGAGCGTGAGGAGGCGACATGGACCATCCGCAGGAGCACGGGACGGGGACGACGGCTGTGGCCGACCGGCGGAACAGCAAGGACGCGGACTTCGCGGCGTACCTCGCCGCCCGGCAGCCCGGCCTGCTGCGTACGGCGTACCTGCTGACCGGCAACCGGCACGACGCCGAGGACCTGACCCAGACGGCCTTCGCCAAGCTCTACCTGTCGTGGGACAAGGTCCGCGACCGGGGCTCGATCGACGGCTACGTGCGGCGGATCCTGGTCAACGAGCACAACTCCCTGTGGCGGCGCGCCTGGAAGCGACGTGAGCACGCCCAGGACCACACGACGTTCGACGAGCCGGTGCACGACGAGTACGACGAGGGCCTCGGCTCCGCGTTGTGGGACCTCGTCCAGACCCTGCCGCGGAAGGCTCGCGCGGTCGTCGTCCTGCGCTACTACGAGGAGCTGAGCGAGGCCGAGACCGCGGCCGTGCTCGGCATCTCGACCGGCACCGTGAAGTCCCAGACCAGCCGCGCGCTCGCCACCCTCCGCACCCGCACCACCGACAGCCTCGACCCCCGCGGATCCGAGGAGGACCGATGACCGACGACGACCTGACCACGTCCCTCACCCGCGAGCTCCGGGAGCGCGCCGACGCCGTCCACGGCTCCACCCTCGCCCTGGCCGACGTCACCGGTCGTGCCCGCTCCATCCGGCGCCGTCGTACGGCGGCAGCGGTCGCCGGCGTTGCGGCCGCCGTGGCCGTGATCGTGCCGGCGGCGTCACTCGCCGGCCACCACAACGGTCACCGGACCGAGCCGGCACCGATCACGCACAGCACTCCGGCGGCTCCCGAGCAGCCGGCGGCGGGTGTCCTCGACGTGTCCGGCCTGCCGACCGGCGAGGCGCCGCACCTGGAGTACGTCACGGACGGCCGCACCCTGCACCTCGCGAACGGCGGCACGGTCGACCTCCCGACGCGCTACCCGGTCAGCGCCTTCGTCGCGCTCAGCGACGGTTCGCACCTGTGGCTCACGACCCACCACGGCACGCCGTACGTCGAGGTCGAGGACGGCGACGGAGGCTTCCGCGACCCCGTGCCGAGTGGTTGGGACCTCACCGTCGACAGCACCCACACGGTCGGCGCCTGGGTGCGTCCCGACGGCCAGGTGATGGTCTGGAACACCGGCGCCACGGAGCCCCTGGCCTACCTCGACCCGGTCCCGGCCTCGGGCGACCTGCGGATGGGCCCGGTGCTCGGCTCGCGCTGCACGTCCGCCGATCCCTGTGAGGTCTACGTCAACGTCTCCGACCAGCAGGCGCAGGGGGGCTGGCAGCCGTGGGTGGTGTCCGTCAACGGGACCGAGCCGCTCCGCGACGGCGACTACCGCATCCTCGCCGACAGCACCGAGTCCGGCCTGTCCGTCGGCTACCGGACGATCACCGACTCCGGCTCCTGCTCGGTGCTGCTCGGCGGGGGCGAGTTCCACGGGTTCCGGACCTGCCGGCACACGCTCGTGTCGTTCTCGCCGGGAGGTACGACGCTGCTGGCCGACCCGGCATACCACGACGGCATCGGCAACGGCGTGATCGCGATGTACGACCTCGAGGGCAAGGTGCTGTTCGAGCGCCACTCCACGGAGGGGGCGCAGTCGTTCTACCCCGAGGCGCAGTGGGAGGACGACGGCCACGTGCTCGCGCCGGTCTTCCAGGATGGGACGTGGGCGATCGTCCGGTTCGCCACCGACGGCTCCATGGAGTACGCCGTACCACCGGTCGCGGGCCGGGACACGGGCAACCCGTATGTGCTGGCCACCGGCGGGGTCCCCTCGGCCGGCTGAGCGGGTCGCGGGCGGCCCTTGTAACGCGGGGTTATCACCGCAGAACATCCCGCACAGCACGCACTCAGTGGCAACACCACCGCACCAGCCGGGCCAGGAGGCCTCCGCGGCCATAACCCCGCGTTACAGGAGCCGACGCGCGACCAACCCCGGCCCAACGTCTTCATGGCCTTCGACGAGGGACTCGTGCCCTTCGGCACCTGCGCCTGGAGCGCGCGTCGAGGAGGATGGGGTGAGGAGCACCATGACCAGTTACGACAACCCCGTTCCCACGCAGCAGCACGAACCACTCGGCCACGGCGCACCGCCGCCCCACCGGCGTCGTCGCCTCATCATCGCAGCGGTGAGCGCAGCCGCCGTCGTCGCCATCACCCTGCCCATCGCCCTCCGTGGCGACCACGTGTTCGGCGGCGGCGACGAACCGACGACCCAGCCGTCGGCGAGCCTGACCACACCCGGCAGCTCGGCTCCGTCGTCCACCTCGACGCCGAGCCACAGCCCCAGCACCCACCCGAGCGGCGGCGCCCTCGACGTCACCCACCTGCCGACCGGAGCGCTGCCGGCGATCGGCTACGCCCGGCAGGGCGTCCTGCACCTGGCGGACGGCACCACCGTCACCCCTGCGACCACCTACCCGGTCGTCGCGTTCACCGAGCTGGGTGACGGCGCCCTGGCCTACCTCACCGACCACGACAGCTCGTTCGCCGTCGAGGTCACCACTGTCGACGGCACTCACCTCGGCCCCTTCCCCTCCGGGTACGAGCTCGTCGTGAACGCCGACCGCACCGTCGTGGCCTGGCTCTCCCGGGCCGGTCGGCCGATGGCGTGGCAGGCGGGCCTCACGGCTCCGCGGTCGTTCCACGCCTCGATCCCGGGCACCAGCCGCCGGATGGCCGCGGTGACCGGCCACGACTGCACGTCCGCGGCCGGGTGCACGGCGTACGCCTCGTCCTGGCAGGGCCAGGGCTCGCACGCCTGGGCGGTCACCTCGCACGGACGCCTGACGAGCGCGGATCCCGCCGACCGGCTGATCTGGGTCAGCGACGCCTCGGAGAACGGCCGGATCGTCGGCTACACCGCGATCACCGACACCGGCTCGCGCTCCGCGGTCATCGACGAGGCCGCTCCCGGCCGGCCCGTGCTGTGGGCCACCACGCGGCACACCCTGGACACCTTCTCGCCCACCGGCGAGTTCCTCGTGGCCGGACCGGCGTACCGCGACGGCATCGGCGACGGCCAGATCGCCGTCTACACCGCCAACGGCCGGCTCATGGTGAGCCGGCAGACCTCCGACCGGCACCCCGGCTTCTTCCAGGGGGCGACCTGGGAGGACGCGACCCACGTGCTGTTCCCGATCTTCCAGAACGACCAGTGGTCGCTCGTGCGGATGTCGGTCACCGGGACGATGGAGTACGCCGTACCACCGGCGCACGGGAACATGGACCACAACCCGTTCCTCGTCGAGACGGTCTCGTAGTGCCCTGACGGGAGCGGGCTTCCCCCGCCCGCTGCGGCCGTCTGGCCCGACCCCCTCGGGCCGGACGGCTCTCGTTCAGGCGACCACCTGCGTGACCGGCTGGGAGGAGTCGGCCGGCAGGTCGAGCGAGGACGGCGGCCGGCCCCGCGCGACCAGCTCGGCACCCAGC
>JBAUWD010000214.1:0-3243 GCA_049583575.1 Nocardioides sp. | reverse complement strand
GCTGCTCACCCCGACGATGCGGGTGGTCGTGGCGCTCGGCGCCTACGGCTGGGACGGCGCCCTGCGCGGCCTGGCGGGCGCCGGGTTCGTGGTACCGCGGCCGAAGCCCAGGTTCGGCCACGGTGCCGACGTCGAGCTGGTGCGCGAGGAGCATCGCGTCCGGCTGCTGGGCTGCTACCACCCGTCGCAGCACAACACCTTCACCGGCCGGCTCACGCCCGCGATGCTCGACGAGGTGCTCGGCACGGCCCGCGACCTGGCCGGCATCGAGCCCCAGACCCCGGGAGACGTCATACGGTGTGGGCCAGAGCCGGCTCCGTCCGGATGACGTCCCGTCGCCCCCGTATCCCAACCGGCAGAGGAAGTCGCCTTAAAAGCGATCCAAGTCTGGGTTCGACTCCCAGCGGGGGCACGCAGGTCAGGACGCGACCGGGCGACCTGCGGGCGACCTGCGGGTGACCCGGAGGCCGGTGAGGTCGTGCTCCGATCGTTCGGAGCCGCTTCCGCGGCAGCCCGTGGGGAGCCGACGTACCCCGACGACCCTCCTCCCGGTGGGACCGACCTCGACCTCGGCGGTCAGGCGGGCGCGGAGCCGGCGAGCTCGCGCAGCTCGTCGAGCCACCCCGCGTCGTGGGGCCACACCGACCTGATCAGCCAAGTGGCCCCGGCGGCCGCGAACTCGTCGGCGGTGAAGCCCGGCGCCCACTGGGCGACCAGGTCCCAGTCGGCGTGCGGGTGCTCGCCGACGTACGCCGCCAACGCGTCGGGGGACAGGAAGTCGGTGGCGATCGGGACGAAGCCGTCCCAGCGCCTGGCCCGGGCCAGTGGCCGGGTGTGGGGCGCACGGCCGGCCACCCAGATCGGCACGCGCGGCCGCTGGACCGGACGCGGGCGCACCGACGCCTCGACGTCGAAGTGCTCCCCGTGGAAGGACACCCGCCCGTCGCCCAGCAGCCCGGCGACGATCTCGAGCGCCTCGTCGGTGACCTCCGCACGCCGGCGGTACGACGCCTCGTCGCCGAAGTCGGAGAAGTCCAGGTCGGGTGGGTCTCCCAGCCCCACGCCCAGGGTCGCCCGCCCACCGCTGAGGTGGTCGAGCGTCGTGAGGTGCTTGGCGACCACCTGTGGGCGGCGACGGGACAACGGCGTGACCATGGTGCCCAGGCGCATCCGCTCGGTCTGCAGTGCGAGCGCGCCGAGCAGCACCCAGGGGTCGTGCGCCTCGACGGCGCCGTCCCAGCGGAGGTGGTCCCACAGGAAGAAGCCGTCCCACCCGTTGCTCTCGGCCGTGCGCGCGAGCGCGACCACGTCGGCCGGGTCGGTGAACGGCGGCACGCTGAGACCGAAGCGCATCTCGCGAACCTAACAGCGCCCACCGACTGAGCAGAGCCTGAGAGTGGGCGCCCGACGCTCCGGTCGGGCGATGTCGGTCGGTACCATCGAGGCAAGCGGTCCGTCAGAGCGACGGCCGCGACGGCCTCCAAGGAGGAGACCATGCAGAGCAACAACCCCGTCTTCCGCAACTCCGACGAGTTCAACGGACGCGCGAGCAACGCCTACGGCAACCAGGTGTACGGCGCGAGCGGCGCGGCGTACCCGGGCTACGGGCAGCCACAGCCGGCCTCGGACCCGTCCACCTGGCGCACCGGGACGCCCTCACGCACGGAGCGCGCCACCGGCCCGATGACGATCGACAGCGTCGTGCAGAAGACCGGTGTCTCGCTGCTCGTGCTCCTGGTGACGGCCTTCGCGACCTGGGTGCTGACCCCGGCGATCGGCGGCAACGCGGTGCTCAGCCAGCACGCCGCCAACCAGCTGTACGGCGCCATGATGATCGGCGGCCTCGGCGCCTTCGGTCTGTCGATGGTCAACTCGTTCAAGCGGGTGATCAGCCCGGCCCTGGTGCTGGCCTTCTGTGCGCTCGAGGGCGTCGCCCTCGGGGCGTTCAGCAAGTTCTTCGAGTACCAGTACGGCGGCGGCATCGTCATCCAGGCCGTGATCGGCACGTTCGCGGCGTTCGCCGGCACCCTGGCGGCGTACAAGTTCTTCGACATCCAGGTCAGCAGCAAGTTCCGGATGGGCGTCATCGCCGCGATGTTCGGCATGGTCGGCCTCGGGCTGCTGCAGCTGGTCGTCGGCCTCTTCGGCGGCGACCTCGGCATCGGCAGCCTGACCGGGATCGGGTTCGTGTTCTCGCTGCTCGGGCTGGTGCTCGGCATCTTCATGCTGATCCTCGACTTCGACTTCGTCGAGAACGGCATCCGGGCCGGCCTGCCCGAGCGCGAGTCGTGGCGTGCGGCGTTCGGCCTGACCGTCAGCCTGGTCTGGATCTACACCAACCTGCTGCGGATCCTGGCGTTCATGCGTCGCTGACGACGTCCTCCTCCGAGGGGGCCTCTGGGACGGAGCGCAGCCGGGCACGCCGGCGCAGCTCCACCCAGAGGCCCTTCTTGTCGCCGAGCTCGGTACCGGGGGTCTTCGCCGCCCGGACGGCGGCGGCCGCGACGGGCATCGTGCCCTCGCCGCGGGTACGAGGCCCCTCGAGACCGAAGCCGAGCACGCTCAGCGCGCTGGGCACCAGCACCTCGGCCAGCGCGCGGTAGCCCTCGGCCGACGGGTGGAACCGGTCGGGCCCGAACAGCACGGCCGGCGCGGCCTCGAAGTCGGGCCCCAGGATGGAGCCGAGCGAGACCGCCACGCCGTCCTCCTCGACGGTCGCGATCGCCTGGGCCGCGGCCAGGCGCCTCGACCACGACCGCGCGACCTGCTTGAGAGGCGGCGGGATCGGCTTCACCGTGCCGAGGTCGGGGCAGGTGCCGACCAGCACCTTCGCACCGGCCTCACGCAGCCGTCGTACGCCGGCGGCGAGCTGGCGCACCGACTGCGACGGGCGCACCTGGTGGGTGACGTCGTTGACGCCGATCAGGATCACGGCCAGGTCCGGAGCGGTGGTCAGAGCCCGCTCGATCTGGTCGTCGAGGTCGGAGGACTGGGCGCCGACCTTGGCGAAGGCACGCAGGTGCACGCGGCGGTCGGCACCGGCCGCGAGCCCGCTGGCGAGGTGGGCCCCGGGGGTCTCCACGGCCCGGTCCACGCCGTACCCCGCTGCGCTGGAGTCGCCGAGGAGCGCGATCTTGACGGCCGGCCCGGGACGACCGCGGCCGTACCAGCCCGTCGAGTCCGGAGGGGGCTCGTCGCCGGCGTTGCCGATCGTGCGCCGGGCGAGGGTGGCCTCGGCGCGGA
>JBAUWD010000213.1:0-1881 GCA_049583575.1 Nocardioides sp. | reverse complement strand
ATGGTGAGCTGCTCGCCGGTGGGGTCGGCCACCACCGAGCGCGGCTCCATGAAGGCCGGGATGAGCCGCTGCTGCCGGTACTCGCGCTCGATGACGATCCCGTCGGCCCGGGCGGCGGCGATGGCGTCGTCGACGCTGGAGCCGGTGCCCGCCGCCGCGGAGTCGAACTGCCAGACGGCGCTGGTGTTGGTCCCGAGGCCGGGGTGGGCGAGGACGGTGTCCTTGACCGCCTCCTTGAGGTCGAGCACCGCGGGCAGCTCGTCGTAGTCGACGTCGACGAGCTCGGCCGCGTCGCGGGCCTCTGCGACGGACCGGGCGATCACGACCGCGACGACCTCGCCCGCGAAGGCGACATGGTCCACGGCGATCGCCGGGTGCTCCGGCGCCTTCTGGTCCGGGGTGATCGGCCAGGCGTTGGGGAGGCTGCCCTGGATGTCCTTGACGTCGGCGCCGGTGAGGACCGCGATGACACCGGAGGACGCCATCGCGCCCGCGGTGTCGATGCCGGTGATCGTCGCGTGGGCGAACGGGCTGCGCACCATGACGAGGTGGAGCATCCCGGGGAGGGTGATGTTGTCGGTCCACCTGGTTCGGCCGGTGACGAGGCGCTGGTCCTCCTTGCGCCTGCGGGGGGCGCCGACCTCGGGGGCGTGGGCGTTCTCGGTGACGGTCATGACCCGGCCCCCGCCTGCGCGCCGGCTGCGGCCTGGACGGCCTTGACGATGTTGTGGTAGCCGGTGCACCGGCACAGGTTGCCCTCGAGGCCCTGACGGATCTCCTCCTCGGAGGGGGCCGGGTTGTCGGCCAGGAGGTCCAGGCTCTGCATGATCATCCCCGGGGTGCAGTAGCCGCACTGGAGGGCGTGGTTGTCATGGAAGGCCTGCTGCATCGGGTGCAGCCGGCCGTTGGTGGCGAGGCCCTCGACGGTGGTCACCTCGTGTCCGTCGGCCTGGACCGCCAGCACGTTGCAGGACTTGACGGAACGGCCGTCGAGATGGACCGTGCACGCGCCGCAGTTGCTCGTGTCGCACCCCACCACCGTTCCGGTCTTGCCGAGCGACTCTCGGAGGTAGTGGACGAGGAGCGTGCGGGGCTCGACGTCGTCGGAGTAGCTCACTCCATCGACCGTCACGGTAATGCGAGTCATCGTTGACTCCTTCGCGTGGTGAACGTGGGTAGTCGCGATCCTTGCCGCTCGGTGCTCACGTGACAAGGGTCACCTCGAGGGTCTGGGTGAACTCCCAGCGACCGTCGGCCCCGCTCCTCAGGTCGTGTGGTGGTGGATGGCCCCATCCGTCGTCCCGAGCCGTTCCCCCCGGCCGCCCCACTGGAGGGCGATGATCTCGGCCGCGATGCTGACCGCGGTCTCCTCCGGGGTCCGGGCGCCGAGGTCGAGGCCGATGGGCGAGGACAGGCGGGCGATCTCGGCGTCGGTGACGCCGGCCTCGTGGAGCCGCTTGACCCGGTCCTCATGGGTTCGCCGCGAGCCCATGGCACCGACGTATGCGACCTCCGGCAGGCGCAGCGCCACCTGCAGCACCGGCACGTCGAACTTCGGGTCGTGGGTGAGAACCGCGATGACGGTACGCCCGTCGACGCGGCCCGCCTGTCCCTCGGCCTCGAGGTAGCGGTGGGGCCACTGGACGACGACCTCCTCGGCGGCCGGGAACCGGCGCGAGGTCGCGAACACCGGCCGAGCGTCGCACACCGTCACCGCATACCCGAGGAACCTGCCGACGTGGGCCACGGCGGCCGCGAAGTCGATGGCGCCGAACACGAGCATTCGCGGCCGGGGGGCGAACGACGACACGAACACCCGCATCCCCTCGCCCCGCCGCTCCCCCTCGGGGCCGTAGGTCAGGGTCTCGGTGCGGCCCGACG
>JBAUWD010000212.1:0-2187 GCA_049583575.1 Nocardioides sp. | reverse complement strand
TCGCCCCGGAGATCCGGCCCCAGGTCGAGGCCGAGCTCGCAGCCGAGCACGAGCGCCTCGCGGGCGGCGTCGAGAAGGCCGTGGAGATCGGAGTCGTCGACGAGATCGTCGAGCCGGCGCAGACGCGCTCGGCGATCGCCCGGGCCGTCGACGCGGCCGTCCAGGCGGACGGCGTGCGACGAGGGGCGCACGGCAACATCCCACTCTGACGGCGCCGGCGTGGCGTAACGCCCGTCAGGCCGGTTCGTTGACCCCCTCGGACCCAAGGGGGTGTGATGCGACGTTCGCGCGGCCGTCGTACCGCGGCGGCCACCGTGCTCGGAGCCCTGCTGACCCTGGAGGCCGCAGGCCCGTCGTGGGCATGGACCACCGGATTCGGGCACGTCAACGCTCCCGACCGCACCCTTCGCGCCGGCTGCCACCGCTACCGCTACCACTACGTCGTCAGGCCGAGGTCGGACGACTGGCTGCTGGAGACCTGGCTCTACGACCCCCGCGCGAGGAAGCGCGGGTCGGGTGACTTCCTGCAGGGCTCCGACCCGAAGGACGGGCACGGCACGTTCGGGATCTGCCGGTCGACCGTGGTTCCGGGCCGGTTCACGATCAGGGCGCGCCTGCGGTGGTACACGCCGGGCCCACTTCCGACGGACCAGCCCACCCAGCACACGCGGTGGTTCAGGCCGGCCCACTTCCGGCTGCGCCGGTCGTGACTCCTGGCCTCAGACGACCTGGTGGAGCCAACGCACGGGGGCACCCTCGCCGGCGTGCCGGAACGTCTCCAGCTCGTCGTCCCAGGGCTTGCCCAGCAGCTTGTCGACCTCGACCAGCAGGGTCGTGTCACCGAGCGCCGCCTTGACCACGGCGGCCTTGAGCCGGTCCTCCGGGATCATGATGTCGCCGTGCAGGCCGGTCACGGCGTGGAAGACCCCGAGGTCGGGCGTGTACGAGAACCGGGTGCCCTCCGACTGGGCCGAGGCGTCCTCGGTCACCTCGAAGCGCAGATGGTTCCAGCCGCGCAGCGCCGACGCGATCGCGGCGGCCGTGCCGGGCTCGCCGACGAAGGACAGCTCGGCGCGATAGGTGCCGGCGTGGGCGGGCTGGGGGGACCACTCGAGGTCGACGGCCGCGCCGAGCACGCCCCCGACGGCCCACTCGAGGTGCGGGCACAGCGCCGAGGGCGCCGAGTGCACGTACAGCACACCGCGCGTCGTCGGGACGGGGCGGCTGGTGATGTGTGCGGTCACCGTGGTTCTCCTTCATCCGCGGCATCGGAGCGACGCCTTCCCCGGCGGGCTCTGCGCAGACGAGGTCACACGAGTGACGGATGTGAAGTTGTGCAGTCATTGTGACCGATGGGACGGCGAAACGCCAGCGGCGGGGCCGCGCGGACAGGAGTCAGTCGAGACGCTTCTCGAGGGCCTCGGCGCGGTCGGCGGCGTCGGTGAGCTCCAGGGAGTCGATCGCCTGCGTGCGGTGGAACCACGCCAGCGCGTCCGACTCACGACCCGCGGACTCCAGGGTGTCGGCGTAGGCGTACCGCAGGCGGACCACCCACGGCTCCCGGCTCTTCGACTGTAGGGGCGCGAGCTCGAGGGTGCGCAGCGCGGCGTCCAGCTGTCCCATGTCACGGCGGGCGCCCGCCTCGACCAGCGTCATCTCGGCCTTCGCCTCCGGCCGGAAGCGCGCCACGGCGGGGCTCTTCGCCAGCTTGAGCGCCTGCTCCGGGTGCCCGAGGGCTCGATGGCAGTCCGCCATGATCGGCAGGTAGTCCGTGGCGCCGTTCATGCGCTTGGCGGCGCGGAGCTCGGCCAGGGCCTCCGTGTAGTGACCCGCGGCGTACGCCGCCTCTCCGGTCGCCTCTCGCACCACCGCGAGCCGCGAGGCGCGGGCCCGGGCCGCGAGCGTGTGCTGGTACGCAGTCTCGGGGTCGCTGTCGATCAGCAGGCCGGCCGCGGCCAGGTGGCGGGCCACCCGCAGCGCCAGCCGGTCCGGCAGGCCCCTCAGCTGACCGCTCACGGAGCGGTCGAGCTCCTGCCCGGTGATCTCCTCGGGCAGCGGCGGACCGTCGTAGCGCTCCTGCTCCTCCGACCGGGGCGACTGCTCCGCCGCCGGCCGCGACCAGTCACCCTTGCGGGGTGCGCGACCGTCGCTCCGCCGACCCTGCCCTCCCCGGGTCTGGCCCCCGCG
>JBAUWD010000211.1:0-3734 GCA_049583575.1 Nocardioides sp. | reverse complement strand
ACCCCTCGGGGGACTCCAGGGTCGGAGCTCGGTCAGGTGCCGATCAGCACCTCGTCCTCGGGTCGGTGCGCCTCCTCCAGACGCGCGGCCCGCCCGAAGCCCATCAGCGCTCCGGCGACGAAGAAGGACACGACCAGGGCCACGCTCACGTCGGCGTACACCGCGATCCAGTTGCCGAGGCCGCGCGGAGTCTCGGCGATGTAGGCGAAGATCGACCCCGGTGCGGGCGGACCCACCAGACCGGCGTGCAGGGTGTTGCCGACCGCCAGACCGGACATGCCGCCCGCGATGGTGGCCAGGATCAGCTGCGGCTTCATCAGCACGTAGGGGAAGTAGATCTCGTGGATGCCGCCCAGGAACTGGATGATCAGCGCCCCGGGCACCGTCGGACGGAGCGTCTTCGGGCCGAAGAAGAAGTAGGCCAGCAGCAGCCCCGCGCCGGGACCGGGGTTGGTCTCGACCATGAAGAGGATCGACTTGCCGTGGTCGAGCACCTGCTGTGATCCCAGTGGCGTGAAGACGCCGTGGTTGATGGCGTTGTTGAGGAACAGCACCTTCGCCGGCTCGACGATCAGAGACGCGAGGGGGAGCACATGGTGGTTGACCAGCCAGTTCACGCCGTGCCCCGCCCAGTTGACCAGATGGTCGACGGGCGGGCCGATCACCAGCTTGCCGATGACCGCCATCACCAGGCCGGTGATGCCCGCCGAGAAGTTGTCGACCAGCATCTCGAAGCCGGTGGCGACCCTCTCCTGGATCGCGTTGTCGATCACCTTGATCACGTAGCCCGCGGTGGGGCCGATGATCATCGCACCGAGGAACATCGGGACGTCGGAGCCCACGATGACGCCCATCGTGGCGATGGCGCCGACCACGGCACCCCGCTGGCCGTGGACCATCCGACCACCGGTGTAGCCGATGAGCAGCGGCAACAGGTAGGTGATCATCGGGCCGATCATCTCGGACAGGCTGTCGTTGGGGAGCCAACCGCAGCCCGTGTGGGAGTGGTGGCAGGCGGCCGCGCCGCCTTCGGGCACGAGGAAGAGGCTGGTGATCAGGCCCCAGGCGATGAAGGCCGCGATGTTCGGCATGATCATGCCGGCCAGGTAGCCACCGAACCGCTGGATGTGAGCGCGCGCACCCCCCTCCACGTTCTTGTTGGCCAATGCGTCAGGCAAAGCCATGAGATCCGTCCTTTCGCACAGCTGCGTCGCCTCTGTGGCGCCGGTCACATCTGTGTTTCCCTGTATATCGACCCGAATGTGTGGAGTCAAGAGCGAAATGGGCGAATCTTCCACCCAAACCAACGTATCCGGGCATGCCTGAACGGGTCGTCCGCCTGAGCGGGCACTAGAGGAACCGTTCAGGCGGACGACCCCCCTCGGCTGGGGCTACGGCGCGAGGACGGCGAGGCCGGCGCACGCCGCGGCCCACAGCACGCTGGTGAACGTGCCGATGATGAAGCGCTCTGCCACGCCGGTGTCCTCCTGGCTGCGCAGCTCGGGGTAGCGCCCGAGCCCCTTGACGGCCAGCACGATCGCCAGGCCCGGACCCCAGCCCGCGACCAGCGTCACGAAGACCGCGAGGCGCTCGAGGGCGCCGATCCACGCTCCGCCACGCAACGCCTCTCGGGCCCCGGCCGTGCGGGACTCCGTGTCCACGAGTGCGAAGACCTGGGTGGTGACGAGCCCGCCGCCCGCGACCGCGAGCACGCCCGCGACGATCAGGACGACGTGCCGCCCCTGCTCGGAGCTCTTCGGGTCGCCGAACCACACCGCGGCCAGCGCGAGGGTGAGGAGCAGGAGTGCGATGGCGGCGTACAGCCTCGGCGCGCGGCCGGTGGCCAGCCCGACCACCGCGCCCGTCGCGGCCAGGACCGCGGCCACCAGCTCGAGGACGAAGGCGGCGTTCAACGGTCGCTCCCCAGTGCGCCGCGGGTGAGGTACTCGACCAGCTCTCGGCCCCGGCGACCTTCGGCGATGCCGGCCGCAGCCGCGCGCTGGCTGACCGCCGACTGACTGATGGAGAGCCGCCCGGCGGTCTCGTCGTACGTCAGCCCCTGGTCGACGAGGTCGGCGACCTCCCACCCCCGGGAGGTACGGCGTGCCAGCAGCGCGGCCCACAGCCACACCGCCGACTCGAGTGCGCGACTGGCGTCGGTGGGCCCCGAGACGCGGACCCGCCAGGGGCTGGACTTCGCCGCCGTCACCGCCTCCCGCGCGGCGAGGTACGCCGGTCCGCGACCGGCGCGGGCCTGTGCCGGGAGCGGGGTCTCCACCTCGCCGATCCCGATCCCGATGTTCCACGCACCGGCGCGGAGCAGCGGCTCCAGCGCGGCCGGCAGGGCCGCCGGGTCGTCGAGGAGCCCCTGGAACTCGTCGCCGACGGTGCGCTCGAAGGGGCGTAGGCACGGGATCGCGGCCAGCGCGGCGAGGGCTGCCGGCACCGCGTCGGGACCGCTCCGACTCGCGTCCTGGTCGACGGTGAGCACCACGACGCCCATCCGGCACCTCCTAGCCTGAAGCCACTTCGATATTAGACTATAGCCTTATATATGGTCAATATCAGGGAAGAGGCTTATCGGCGAGCGATGATCGCGACCACCGGCGGCGCCTTCTGGTCGACGACCGAGACGCGGAACCCGCCGTCGGTGAGAGCGGCGGAGGCCTTCTTGACGATGTTGGGCACCAGCTCCGGCTGAGTGGTCTCGTAGAAGAGGTAGACGGCGCCGCCCGGCAGGACGCGCTCGTGCAGCAGGGCCACCTCGTCGGCGCAGGCCCGCACCCAGAAGAGGTTGACGTTGAACGCGAAGACCTTGTGCAGCCGCTTGACCGGCACCCGCAACGTGGCCAGGTCGATCTGTCGCACCGTGAGCCGGCCGGCGTCGACGTACTTCTGGTTGCGACGGCGCGTGCGGTCGACGCCCGACTCGGAGCGGTCGATCGCGAACAGCTTGCCCGTCGTCAGCCTTGCGCAGATCAGCTCGGCGCCGGCTCCCGGCCCGCAGCCGATCTCGAGGATGTTGTCACCGGGCTGCGGATCCATCAGCTCGACGGCCCAGATCAGGCGCGCGGGGATCTGCTGCACGGGCATGGGCCCAGACTGCCACTTCCGGCCCGCGGGGTCAGCCACCGCTTACGCGACACACTAGGTTGGCTCCGTGAGTACGGCGATCAAGGTGGGGGTGCTCGGTGCTCGCGGTCGAGTGGGGTCCGAGGTCTGCCGCGCCGTCGACGAGGCGGACGGTGTCGAGCTCGTGGCCCGCGTCGACGACGGAGACCCGCTGGACGACCTGACCGCGGCCGAGGTCGTGGTCGACTTCACCCACCCCGACGTGGTGATGGACAACCTGCGTTGGTGCCTGGCCCACGGCCTGCACTGCGTCGTCGGGACCACCGGGTTCGACGACGCGCGCCTCGACCAGCTGCGCGCCGCGTTGACCGACACTCCGGGCCTCGGCGTGCTGGTCGCCCCCAACTTCTCGATCGGCGCCGTCCTGATGATGCGCTTCGCGGCAGCCGCCGCACCGTTCTACGAGTCGGTGGAGATCGTCGAGCTCCACCATCCGGACAAGGTCGACGCGCCGAGCGGCACCGCGCGGGAGCTCGCCCACCGCCTGTCCCTCGTCCGCCCGCCCGAGCCGACGGTGCCGGTCGACGAGACCGTCGGGGAGCGGGAGGCGAGGGGCGCGACGCTCGCAGGGACGCAGGTCCACTCCGTCCGCCTTCCGGGAT
>JBAUWD010000210.1:0-2537 GCA_049583575.1 Nocardioides sp. | reverse complement strand
CGCCCGGACGCACCGACCGGACCCGCGTCGACGAGCTGATCGGCGCCGGCGTGCCCACCCTCGTGGTGCAGGGCGAGCGCGACCCGATGGGCAGGCCGGGGGAGTTCCCCGACGGCGTCGACCTCGTCGTCGTACCCTCCGCCGACCACGGCCTCAAGGTGCCGGCCCGCGCACCGCTGAGCCAGGCCGAGGCGCTCGACCTGGTGGTGGAGTCGACGCTCGAGTGGCTGGTGCGCGACATCACGGGGAATCCCTGACCCGGTGACCGTGTTGAGTCCGTCGTGCTCGCGCTGATGGACCGTACGACGCCCCCGGTAGGCTGGGAGGCGATGACCGACCAGCCTGACCTCTCCGGACCCGCCGCGGACGCGTCCCCCGACCTCGACGTCGACGTGGCGCTCGAGACCGAGGCCGAGCGCGCCGCCCGCTTCGAGCGCGACGCGCTGCCGTTCCTCGACCAGCTCTACGGCGCGGCGATGCGGATGACCCGCAACCCGACCGACGCGGAGGACCTCGTGCAGGAGACCTTCGCCAAGGCGTTCGCGTCGTTCCACCAGTTCCGGCCCGGCACCAACCTCAAGGCCTGGCTCTACCGGATCCTCACCAACACGTTCATCAACAACTACCGCAAGAAGCAGCGGCAGCCGCAGCAGTCGATGTCGGAGGACGTCGAGGACTGGCAGCTGGCGCGCGCGGAGTCGCACACGTCGACCGGGCTGAAGTCGGCCGAGACCGAGGCGCTCGAGCATCTCCCGGACTCCCAGGTGAAGGCCGCTCTGCAGCGGCTGCCCGAGGAGTTCCGCCTCGCCGTCTACCTGGCCGATGTGGAGGGCTTTGCGTACAAGGAGATCGCGGAGATCATGGAGACGCCGATCGGGACGGTCATGTCCCGCCTCCACCGCGGCCGGCGCCAGCTGCGCGACATGCTCTCGGACTACGTCCGCACCGACGACCTGCTCCCGGTCGGGCACGAGACCACGGGAGGGTCGGAGTCATGAGCCACGACGAGTCGTGCGCCGACTTCCTCGAGCGGATCGTGTGCCTGCTCGACAACGAGCTGGACGAGGCGGAGGTGTCCGTCGTCCGGGCCCACCTCGACGCGTGCGCTCCGTGCCTGCACAGCTACGACCTCCAGCGCACCGTCAAGGCGCTGGTGGCGCGGTCGTGCATCGAGCACGCCCCGGAGGCACTGCGCCAGCGGGTGCGGGTCCAGATCCAGCAGATCCAGGTGCGCTACACCGAGAAGTGAGGCGCGACGCCCCGCGAGCAAGCCCGCGGTGGCGTCCGCTGCGACCGGGTGCTCACGCTTCGCGCGTGCACACGTCCTCGCTCAGGCGTTGGGGCGCTTGCCGTGGTTCGCGGCCTTCTTCTTGCGCCCGCGGCGCTTGCGTCCGGTCTTGCCCATGGTGTCCTCCTGGTGGTCAACGGCCCGTGAGGGCGGCCGCCATCCTCTCAGGCTGCCGGTCGCGAGCGAAATCGCCCGCTGTCGCGTGGGAGGGGTTCCCCCATAGTCCTGTGGCCGAACCTCCTCGTCCCACGCTGAGTTCGCCGTGGGAAGCGACGGTCGTCACCTTCACCTGGTGAGACCCCGCCGCTCCCGCACGCGCCCCCTGGCTCAGAGCCGCCCGAGGAACCTCTCGGCGTCGACCACGACCCGGGTCACCTCGCCGGTCCCGACGACCCGGCCGCCGTCGGCGTCGCGTGCCACGACGCTGAAGCGGTGCAGCCGGCCGTCGTGGAGGACCGACGACGCCGTCACCTCCACGCGCGTGCCGACCACGCTGCCGCGGCTGTGCTCGAGCTCCACCCGGGTGCCGACGGAGGTCTCGCCCTCGACGAGGAGCGGAGCGATCGCGGCGCACGTGGCAGCCTCGCACCATGCGAGCAGCCGCGGCGTACCGAGGACGGGCAGGCTGCCGGAGCCCAGCGCCTCGGCCGTGTCGTCGGCGCCCACCGTGAACGTGAGCGTGGCATCGTCCACGACCACTCCCGGCTAGACGCCGAAGGTCGCGCGCGGATAGGCGGCGTCGACGTCGGTGATCACGTTGACGAGGTACGGCGCGCCCGAGGCGAACGCCCGGTCGAGCGCGGGGCCGATCTCCTTCGGGTCGGTGACCCGTTCGCCCGCACCGCCCAGCGCCTTGACCACCTCGTCGTACCGCGTCTGCTGCCCGAGGTCCGCGGCCACGTCGTAGCCGTAGATCATCTGCATCGGACCCTTCTCCAGGCCCCACGCGGAGTTGTTGCCCATCACCATCACGACCGGCAGGTCATGGCGGACGAGGGTGTCGACGTCCATCAGCGAGAAGCCGGCGGCGCCGTCCCCGAGCAGCAGCGCCACCTGGGCCGACGGCCGCGCCAGGCGAGCGGCGATGGCCGACCCGAGGCCGGCGCCGAGGCAGCCGTAGGGCCCCGGGTCCAGCCAGCCGCCGGGACGCTTCGGCTCGACGTACTTCCCGGCGAAGCTCACGAAGTCGCCGCCGTCGCCGATCACGACCGCGTCGTCGGCGAGCCGGGGGAGCAGCTCGCCGTAGATG
>JBAUWD010000209.1:0-16988 GCA_049583575.1 Nocardioides sp. | reverse complement strand
GGTGGCGGGTCGGCCGGACCGGACCGGGCGACCACGGTGGCCGACCAGTCGACGCCAGCGAGCGGCGGGTCGAGCTCGCAGCACCGGGGCCACCACCACCACCACCACCGGGCCTCGGACCCCGCCTCGCAGCTCGCGATTCCGTCCGGCCCCTGCGCGTCCGGAGACATCGCCATCACCCCGTCGGTGCCGCACCCGATCGCCGGTCGGGACATCTCGCTGGTCCTCGACATCTCCACGATCTCGACCCCGGCGTGCAACTGGCGGCTCTCCGGCAAGAGCCTCGCGCTGCGGATCACCTCCGGCCGGGACCTGATCTGGACCACGGTGCAGTGCGCCCGGACGATCCCGACCGAGGACCTCGTGCTGCGCCGAGCCGACCCGACCCGGGTCAAGATCACCTGGAACGCCCGGCGCTCCGAGCCGGGCTGCCCGCGGCTGACCGACTGGGCCCGGCTGGGCACCTACCACCTCGACGTCGCCGCTCTGGCCGGTCAGCCACAGGAGGTCACGTTCGTCCTGCAGGCCCCGCCGACGCCGCAGGTCACCCAGACCGCCCAGCCGCGGCATCCGCACCGGCGGCACCACCGCAAGCACCACAAGAAGCACTAGCGACTGCCGGACGACGAGCAGCGGCGGCGGTGAGCACTCAGACGTAGCGCTCCAGGATCGACGACTCGGCCAGTCGCGACAGCCCCTCGCGGACGCTGCGCGCCCGCAGCTCGCCGACGCCGTCGACGGCCTGGAGGTCGTCGACGCCCGCGGACAGCAGCTTCTGCAGGGTGTCGAAGTGCTCGACCAGCCGCTCGACCACGGTGGGAGGCAGACGCGGCACCTTGGCCAGCAGGCGGTAGCCGCGCGGGGCGACCGCGCCGTCGAGGTGCTCGCCGAGGCCGAGCGCCCGCGATGCCGACGTCGGGTCGACCAGGTCGAGCGACGACAGCCGCTCGAGTCGCGCGAGCGTGGCCTCGGGTCCCTTGGAGCGTCGCCCCGACGGGAGATAGTCGCGGACCACGAGCTCGCGCTCCGGGTCGACGCCGGTGACGAGCTCCTCGAGCTGCAGCGACAGCAGACGGCCGTCGGTGCCGAGCTCGAGCACGTAGTCCTCGATCTCGCGGGCGATCCGGATCACCATCTCGAGGCGCTGGGCGACCACCGCGACGTCGCGGACGGTGACGAGGTCCTCGATCTCGAGGGCCGACAGCGTGGCCGACACCTCGTCGAGGCGGAGCTTGTAGCGCTCGAGGGTGGCCAGCGCCTGGTTGGCCCGTGACAGGATCTGCGCGGACCCCTCGATGACGTGGCGGGTGTTGCCGACGTACGCCGCGATGATCTGCATCGACTGCGACACCGAGATGACCGGGATCCCGGTCTGCCTCGCGACGCGTTCGGCGGTGCGGTGGCGCGTGCCGGTCTCCGCGGAGGGGATCGCCGGGTCGGGCATGAGGTGGACCGCGGCCCGCGTGATGCGGGTGAGGTCGCGGTCGACGATGATCGCGCCGTCCATCTTGGCCAGCTCGCGCAGTCCGGTGGCCGTGAACGGCACGTCGAGGGTGAAGCCGCCGGTGCAGATCGACTCGATGGTGCGGTCGTGGCCGAGCACGATCAGTGCGCCGGTGCGGCCACGGAGGATGCGCTCGAGGCCGTCGCGCAGTGGCGTGCCGGGAGCGATCGCCGACAGCGTGGCGCGCAGGCGCAGCATCTCCTCTGTCGGTGCGTTGGCAGCCACGGGCATCCCCCTCTGCTCGGTCACGGCCCAGGCCGCGGCCCCAGTCTAGGGGGAGGGCTCAGGAGGCCTCTCTGCGAGCGTTGCTGCCGGTGACGCCGAGGCGCCGAAGCGCGGAGGCCAGGTCGGACGCCTCGTGGACGGCCATGCCGTCGATGCTCCGGCCGGTGCCCTCGCGCGGGTCGGGCCCCTCGCGGGACGCCATCGGGGTGACCGAGAGCTGGAAGCCGAGACGGGCCGCCTCGGCCACGCGCTGCGGCAGGTCGCGCACCTTGCGGACCTCGCCGGCCAGGCTGATCTCGCCGAGGGCGACCAGGCCGCGGGGCGCGGACGAGCCCGTCGTGGCCGAGGCGATGGCGATGGCGATGGCGAGGTCGCAGGCCGGCTCGGTGAGCCGGGCCCCACCCACCGTCGAGACGAAGACGTCCTGGGTGTGGAGCGTGACGCCGCAGTGCTGCTGGAGCACGGCCAGCACCAGGGCGACGCGTGCGGAGTCGAGGCCCGACGTCGTACGCCGCGGCCGCTCGAGCGCGCTCCTGGTGACGAGGGCCTGCACCTCAGCCAGCATCGGGCGGCGACCCTCCATGGTGACCGCGACGCAGGTGCCCGGCACGCGGTGCTGGTGGTTCTCGACGAAGAGGCCGGTGGGGTCGGCGACCGCGGTGATGCCGTCGGCGCCGAGGTCGAAGCAGCCGACCTCGTCGATCGGACCGAAGCGGTTCTTCATCGCCCGCAGCATGCGGAAGCGGGAGTTGCGGTCGCCCTCGAAGTGGAGCACGACGTCGACGACGTGCTCGAGGACCCGCGGTCCCGCGATGGAGCCGTCCTTGGTCACGTGGCCGACCAGGATCGTGGTGATGTTGCGCGTCTTGGCCACGCGGATCAGGGCCGCGGCGACCTCCTTGACCTGGGTGACGCCGCCGGGCACGCCGTCGAGGCCGGCCGAGCCGATCGTCTGCACGGAGTCGACCACGAGCACCTCGGGCCGGACCTGCTCCACGTGGGTGAGGATCGCGCCGAGGTCGGTCTCGGCGGCGAGGTAGAGCTCGTCGTGGACGCCCTGGGTGCGGTCGGCCCGCAGCCGCACCTGCGACGCGGACTCCTCGCCGGTGACGTAGAGGGTACGGCGCTGGTAGCGCGCGGTCTGGGCGGCCACCTCGAGCAGCAGCGTGCTCTTGCCGACCCCGGGCTCGCCGGCCAGCAGGATGGCGGCGCCCGGCACCAGCCCGCCCCCGAGCACGCGGTCGAGCTCGGGCACTCCGCTGCTGCGGAACACGGACGCCTCGACCGACACCTGGGCGATGGGGACGGCGGCCCCGGTCACCGGCCCGGCCTCGGCACGAGTGCGCGGAGCGGCTGCCTCGGCCACCGAGCCCCAGGCCTGGCACTCACCGCACCGGCCGACCCACCGGCCGGAGGTCCAGCCACACTCGGAGCATCGGTAGGCCGGGCGCGGCGTCTTCGACATGGCGGGAACGCTAGAGGTCCGCGCCGACAGCGGCCGCCGACCCGCCGTACGCCCCTTCGGGTGTGGTGGTCGCCGGGAGGCCCCCGGAAGGTATCCTCAGTGCGTTGTTGGATCGATCAAGAGGGGGCGGCATGGCGGCCTGGCCGGGGCGCTCGTCGCTGACGCCACCGACGCTCGCGGACGTCGCGGAGCGGGCCGGGGTGTCGCGCCAGACCGTGTCCAACGCCGTCAACAGCCCCGAGCTGCTGCGCCCCGACACCCTGGCGCGCGTGCAGGACGCCATCTCCGAGCTCGGCTACTCGCCCAACCGCGCGGCCCGCAACCTGCGCACCCGCGCCAGCCACCTGATCGGGCTGAAGTTCAACCCCGCCCAGGAGGGCACCGCCAACGCGGCGATGGACCGGTTCGTCCACACCCTGGTGGAGACCTCCGGCGAGAGCGGCTACCACCTGCTGCTGTTCTCCGGCAGCACCGACGACCCGCTCGGGGGGTACGACGACCTCCTGCGGTCGACCGCGGTCGACGCCTTCGTGGTCACCGACACCTACCTCGGCAACCCCCAGGCGGCCTGGCTGGCCGAGCGTCGGGCGCCCTTCGTCGCCTTCGGCCGGCCCTGGGACAACCCCGACGCCACCCACCCGTGGGTCGACGTCGACGGCGCCGCCGGCACCGAGCTCGCCACCGACCACCTGCTCGACAGGGGCCATACCCGGATCGCGTGGATCGGCTGGCGCAAGGACTCCTTCATCGGCGAGGACCGCCGCTCGGGCTGGACCCGCGCGATGCACGCCCGCGACCTGCCGACCACCGGCCTGGCCTCACGGGTCGAGGACACCGTGGCCAGCGGTCGTGAGGCGGCCGACGTCCTGCTTGACGAGGCGCACCCGACGGCGTTCGTGTGCGCATCGGACACCCTGGCCATGGGCGTGCTGCACACCCTCGGCGACCGCGCCATCGCGTGGGGGCGCGACATCGCCGTCGTCGGCTTCGACGACTCGCAGGTGGCCCAGGTCGTGCCGGGCGGGCTGACGTCCGTGCGCCAGCCGCTGGAGCAGGTCGCCGTCGAGCTGGTCAAGGCGCTCGAGGGGCTGCTCTCCACGCCGCCGGTCACCGGCCCGGGCGTGCTCCTCACCCCGACGCTCGCCGTCCGCCTCAGCTCGGGCTGACCGCTCACAGGTCCTTGGACCACAGGTTGACCGCGTAGTCCACCGTCGTCCCGGAGTGCTCCTGGAGGATGGCATCGGCCAGCTCTGCGGCGAACTCGATCCGGACGACGGCCTCGAGGTCGGCCCGGTCGTCGAACCGCCACGTGACGTCGAGCGGCGTGCGGGTCCATCCCTGGCGCGACCAGAAGCGCTCGACCTCGGCCGGGTCGACGCGCGGGTAGCCGCGCCGGAACCAGCCTCCGAACGTCGACCGGGTCGCGTCGTTGTCGATCACGAACGCGGTCCCTCCGCGCCGTACGACGCGCGCCAGCTCGGCGAGCCCCGGCTCGCATCCGGGACCGAAGAAGTAGGCCCACCGCGCGTGGGCCACGTCGACCGACCGGTCGGGGAGCGGCAGCGCCTGTGCGGTGCCGGCCAGGACGGCGACCTGCGGGAGGGAGCGGGTACGACGTGCCGCCAGCCGGACCAGGGCGGGATGCGGCTCCACGCCGTACACCTGCGCCGCCGTGGCGGCGAAGAGCGGGAGGTGGAAGCCGCTCCCGCAGCCGACGTCGAGCACGACGCGGTTGGCCCAGTCGGCCCGGGCACGCATCGCGTCCTCGATCACGCCGTCGCGGTCGACGGCGAGGTTCTCCAGCTCGTACGTCGCGGGGTGCTGCCAGATGTTGGGGCTGCGGATCGCGCCTCGCGGCAGGCCGACCACCGGCGGCTCTCCGGCCACCGGGGGCTCTCCGGGCACCGGTGAGCCCGGCACGATCAGACCCGGACGAGCCCCGACGGTGTCTGGAACTGCGCGGCGATGATCCCCGGGGTGCCGTGCGGGGCCACCCACTCGACCTTGACGTCCTCCAGCGGCGCCTCGACGGTCTCGCCCAGCCACTCGCTCACCCGCTGCGGGTCGCCGGCGATCTCGAGGCAGGCCAGCGACCACTCGGGCGAGCCGCCGGCCGAAGGATGGAGCTCGTCGGGACTCAGCCACTGGATGAAGAACGGCAGCTGGGGGTCGGAGATCAGGCCGTTGATCCCGATCTGGTTCCACAGCAGCTCGGTGCCGTCGGGACGGTGCCGGTTGCCGGGTGCCGCCTCGCGACCGAGCCGACGCTCGACCGCGGCGATGTCGTCGACCGAGACGACCCAGCCGAGCCACCCGCCGCCCAGGGCCGAGCGCGCGCGCACGGCCTGGCCGAACGGCGCCTTGTCGGAGGCCGGGTGGTCGAGCACCGCGACCACCTCGAGGTAGGTGTGGTCCGCCAGCGGGAGGACCATGTTCCGCGTCCCGAAGCGGGGGTGCACACCCCCGTCGACGAAGTCACGGCCGAGCAACCCCCCGATGCGCTGGGCGGTGGCGGCCAGGCCACCGGGGCCGGCGGCGTAGGAGATGTGGTCCAGTCGCATGCGGTGCATTCTGCGCCACGTCGTCCGCCCTTCCCGACAGGGGGGTCTGGTTCTCTTGACGTCGAGACGTCCGCGCGGACGGGTCAGGACGGGTCGGCGGGATGCCCGGCCAGGCGCTCGCGCGAGGCCAGGTGCCGCTCGCAGTGCGTGACCAGCTCGTCGTACGCCGGACGGCCCATCAGCTCGACCAGCTCGGGCCGGTTGGTGACGTAGAGCGGGTCCGGGGCGGTGTGCGCCTCGGTGTTGCCGGAGCAGTACCAGTCGAGGTCGTGGCCGCCCGGCCCCCAGCCCCGGCGGTCGTACTCGCCGATCGTGACCTCGGTGTACGACGTGGCGTCCTGTCGCTCGACGGTGCGGAACGTGCGCCGGATCGGCAGCTGCCAGCAGACGTCCGGCTTGGTCTCCAGCGGGTTGCGGCCCTGCTGGAGCGCCAGCGAGTGGAGTGCGCACCCCGCGCCGGTGCCGAAGTCCGCGCGGTTGTGGAAGATGCACGCCCACTGGCCGTCGTGCTCCACGACCAGGGTCTTGCGGGCACCCTCGTCGTCGGTCTCGATCCAGTCGGACCTCCTGACCCGGCCGGACGGGCGGAACTGCCAGGTCGCGGCGTCGAGCTGGTCGACGTACGACGCGACCCGCCGCTCGTCCCCCTTGTCGGCGAAGTGCGCGCCGAGGGTGCAGCAGCCGGTGTCGGGGGCGTCGGCGTAGATCCCCCGGCAGCCCTGGCCGAAGATGCACTGGTAGCGCGACGTCAGCCAGGTCAGGTCGCAGCGGAAGACCTGGTCGGCGTCGGCCGGGTCCACGAACTCGACGAAGGCGCGGGGAAAGACCAGATCGACCTCGGGCACCGGCCCAGCCTACGGGCGCGTGCTTGTAGATTCGTCTGCATGCGCCTCGGCGTCCTCGACATCGGCTCCAACACCGGGCACCTGCTGCTGGTGGACGCCCACCGCGGCGCGGCCCCGTTGCCGGCGTACTCCCACAAGGAGCCCCTGCGGCTGGCCGAGCATCTCGAGCACGGTGAGGTCACCACGGGCGGCATCAAGGCCCTGACCACGTTCGTCGCCGACTCGCTCGTGGTGGCCGAGGACAAGGGCGCCCAGGACATCCTCGGCTTCGCGACCTCGGCGGTGCGCGACGCAGGCAACTGCGACGCGGTGCTCGACCACGTGGCCGACGAGACCGGCGTGCGCATCGCCGTCCTGCCCGGCGAGGACGAGGCCCGTCTCACCTTCCTCGCCGTACGACGCTGGTTCGGGTGGTCCGCCGGACGACTCGCCGTGTTCGACATCGGTGGCGGCTCGCTCGAGATCGCCGGCGGCTCCGACGAGGACCCCGACGCGGCGTGGTCGCTGCCCATCGGGGCGGCCCGGCTGGCCCGCGAGTACTTCAGCGACGGCAACCCGGGCGCTCCCGGCCTCCGCGAGCTGCGCAAGAAGATCCGCGCCGACATCGCCCGCGACGCCGGCCACCTCCTCCGAGGCGGGCCGCCCGACATGGCGGCGGCCACGTCCAAGACGTTCCGCTCGCTGGCGCGCATCTGTGGCGCCGCGCCCTCGGAGGACGGCCCGCTGGTCGAGCGGCTGCTGACCCAGGACGGTCTCCAGGAGTGGATCCCTCGGCTGGTCGACATGGCTCCCGGCGACCTCGCGGGGCTGCCGGGAGTCTCGAGCAGCCGCACCCACCAGATCGTCCCGGGGGCGCTGGTCGCCGAGGCGGTGATGGACATCTTCGGCCTCGCGGAGCTCCAGATCTGCCCGTGGGCGCTGCGGGAGGGCGTCATCCTCGAGCGCCTCGACCAGATCGCGGCGGGCTGACGTGTCGCTCGTCGCCCTCTCCACCGCGTCCGTCTACCCCGAGTCGAGCGCGCACGCCTTCGCCTACGCCTCCTCGCTCGGGTACGACGCGGTCGAGGTGATGGTGGGCATCGACTCCCTCAGCCAGCAGACCGCGGCCGTCAAGCAGCTCTCCGACCACCACGAGCTGCCGGTCTGTGCCATCCACTCGCCGTGCCTGCTGTGGACCCAGCGCGTGTGGGGCACCGACCCGTGGGGCAAGCTCGAGCGCTCCGCCGAGATGGCCCATGCCGTCGGCGCCGACGTGGTCGTCGTACACCCGCCGTTCCGCTGGCAGCGGGAGTACGCCGCCGGCTTCGTCAACGGCATCGCGGCCCTGGAGGAGTCCACCGGGTTGGCCTTCGCGGTCGAGAACATGTACCCCTGGCGGGCCTCCGCGCGGCGCGGTGTCGAGATGTACCTCCCGGGGTGGGACCCGTCCGAGGAGACGTACGCCAACGCCACCGTCGACCTCTCGCACGCCGCGATCGCCCAGGCTTCGCCCGTCGAGATGGCCGAGCGGCTCGGCGACCGGCTGCGTCACGTGCACCTGACCGACGGCTCGGGCTCCGCGAAGGACGAGCACCTCGTGCCGGGGCGCGGTGCCATGGACGCGGCCGGCTTCCTCGGGTATCTCTCCGGGACCCGCTTCGCCGGTCACCTCGTGCTCGAGATCAACACCCGCCGGGCGAGCACCCGCGAGGAGCGCGAGGCCGACCTGCGCGAGTCGCTGGCGTTCGCCCGCACCCACTTCCCGGTGACGGCGTGAGCGCGGTGCCCCGCGGACGCCGGCCGGGGGCTCCGGACACCCGGACCGCCATCCTGGCGGCGGCGCGCACGTCGTTCGCGGAGAAGGGCTTCGCCGGTACCACGATCCGTGCCGTGGCCGGCGCGGCCGGGGTCGACGCGGCGCTCGTGCACCACTACTTCGGGACCAAGGACGACCTCTTCGTGGCCGCCCTGGAGCTGCCGGTCGACCCGCGTACGGCGCTCGCCCCGGCGCTCGTCCACGGTCCCGGCGACGCCGGCCGGCGGGTGTTGTCGGTCTTCGTCGGGGTCTGGGACGACCCGGCGAACACGCCGGTCCTCGTGGCCCTGGCCCGCACCCTGCTGGACCCGTCGGCCAGCCACCTGATGCGCGACGGCTTCCTGCCCGTCGTCCTGCAGCCCGTCGGCCGCTCGCTGGGACTGGACCACCCCGACCTGCGGATGGCGCTCGTCGCCAGCCAGCTGATGGGGATCATCCTGAGCCGCTACGTCCTCGAGCTCGAGCCTCTCGCCTCGATGCCGGTCGAGACCCTCGTGGCGACGTACGCACCGACGCTGCAGCGCTACCTCACCGGCGACCTGCCCTGACCGTGTGACGCATCGATCGGCGTCACCCGGTTGACCACGACGATCTCCGGGAGGAGAATTCAACGCATGGTGAATAACGTGGTGGAGATCCGGGAACTGGTCGTCGACCGGGGCGGGCGCCGAGTGCTGCACGGGCTCGACCTCACCATCGAGCAGGGCAGCGTCACCGGTCTGCTGGGCCCGAGCGGCTGCGGCAAGAGCACGCTGATGAGGTCCATCGTGGGGATCCAGGTGCTGACCTCCGGCAGCGTGAGGATCGAGGGCGTCGAGGCGGGCAGCAAGCAGCTGCGCGACCGGTTCGGCTACGTCACCCAGGACCCCAGCGTGTACGACGACCTCACGGTCCGTGAGAACCTCACCTTCTTCGCCCGGGTCCTCGGCACCGACACCGCCTCGGTGTCGCGGGCCATCGAGCGCGTCGACCTCACCGACCACGCGGACCAGGTCGTCGGCCGCCTCAGCGGGGGCCAGCTCTCGCGCGTCAGCCTGGCGGTGGCCCTCCTCGGCACGCCCGACGTCCTGGTGCTCGACGAGCCCACCGTGGGCCTCGACCCGGTGCTCCGCCGCGACCTCTGGGCGCTGTTCCACCGTCTCGCGGACGACGGTGTCGCGGTCTTCGTCTCCAGTCACGTGATGGACGAGGCCGAGCGCTGCGACCGGCTTCTGCTGATGCGCGAGGGGCGGATCATCGCCGACGACACCCCCGACCAGATCCGCGCCCGGACCCACACCGACGACATCGAGAGCGCGTTCCTGGCTCTGGTCGACGCGGCGAGCGAGGGGAGCGCGGCATGAACGTCCGGATCCTGCTCGCCGTCACGACCCGGGTGCTCACCCAGCTGCGCCGCGACCGTCGTACGGCGGCGATGCTGCTCGTGCTGCCGTGCGTCCTGATCACCCTGCTGTGGTGGATGTTCAAGGACAACCCCGGCCAGCTGTTCGACCGCTTCGGTCCCGGGCTGCTCGCGATCTTCCCCTTCATCGTGATGTTCCTGGTGACCAGCGTGACCACGCTGCGCGAGCGCAGCTCGGGCACCCTCGAGCGCCTGCTGGCGATGCCGATGGGCAAGCTCGACTTCCTCGGCGGCTACGCCCTGGCGTTCGGCGTCGTCGCCACCGCCCAGGCGGCGCTGGCCGTGGCCCTGAGCGTCGGCCTGCTCGGCCTCGACATCGCCGGCCCGGTGTGGCTGCTCGGCGTCGTGGCGGTCGCAGACGCGATCCTCGGCACGGCGCTCGGGCTGTTCGTCAGCGCGTTCGCGCGCACCGAGTTCCAGGCCGTCCAGTTCATGCCGCTGTTCGTGATCCCGCAGATCCTGCTGTGCGGTCTGTTCGTGCCACGCGCGGGGCTGCCCGACGTGCTCCACCAGGTCAGCGACGTGCTCCCGCTCTCCTACGCGACGGACGCGATGCAGTCGCTCGTGACGAGCGACGCCACCGGCGACGTCTGGGGCGACCTCGGGATCGTCGTCGCGTTCGCGCTGGCCTCCCTCGCCCTCGGCGCGGCGACGCTGCGTCGTCGTACTCCCTGACCCGGCGGGCGAGCCCACGGCGTAGCCTTTCGGGCATGCCGTTGCTGCGCCAACCGTTGCTCCTCCTCGCCCGCAGCCAGCGGGTCAAGAAGCTGGCCACGACGCTGCCCGTGTCGGCCGGCATCGTGCACGGCTACGTCCCCGGTGACGCCACCGAGGACGCCGTCGAGGCGACTGCCGGTCTGGTCGACCAGAACCTCCGGGTGACGCTCGACTACCTCGGCGAGGACACCCTCGACGCCGACCGGGCCGAGGCGACGGTGCAGGCCTACCTCGAGCTCCTGGCGGCGCTCGCCGCGCGCGGTCTGACCCGCCACGCCGAGGTGTCGGTGAAGCTCTCCGCGATCGGGCAGGCCCTGCCCGCGCAGGGGCACAAGATCGCGCTGGAGCACGCCCGCACGATCTGCCGGGCCGCCCGCAACGCCGGTACGGCGGTCACCCTCGACATGGAGGACCACACCACCACCGACGCGACGCTGGCCACGCTGCGCGAGCTGCGCAAGGACTTCCCCGAGACGGGAGCCGTGCTCCAGGCCTACCTGCGGCGTACCGAGGCCGACTGCCGCGCGCTCGCCTACGAGGGCTCGCGGGTGCGCCTGTGCAAGGGGGCGTACGACGAGCCTGAGTCGGTCGCCTTCCGGTCGCGGCTCGAGGTCGACAGGTCCTTCGTGCGCTGCCTGAAGGTGCTGCTGGCCGGCCAGGGCTACCCGATGATCGCGACCCACGACCCACGCATGATCACGATCGCGTCGTCGCTGGCGAGCCGCAACGGCCGCGACGCGGGCAGCTACGAGTACCAGATGCTCTACGGCACCCGGCCCGAGGAGCAGCGTCGCCTGGCCGAGGCCGGCGAGACCGTGCGCGTCTACGTGCCCTACGGCACCCAGTGGTACGGCTACCTCATGAGACGTCTCGCTGAGCGACCGCAGAACCTGACATTCTTCGTCAGGTCCCTGATCAGCAAGAAGTAGCCAGGAGTGGCAGAGCCATGTCGTCGAAGTCGCCGGTCACCGCGATCCTCGGCGCCGGCGTCATGGGTGAGGCGCTGCTCTCGGGGCTGATCCGCGGCGGCCGTCCGGTGGCCGAGCTGCTGGTCGGTGAGAAGCGGCCCGAGCGCGCCCGCGAGCTCGAGGAGCGCTACGCCGTCACCGTCGTGTCCAATCTCGACGCCACCAAGCTGGCCGACACGCTCGTGCTCGTGGTCAAGCCGCAGGACATGGCGGGCCTGCTCGAGGAGATCGGCCCCGAGGTGCGGCCCGGCCAGCTGGTCGTCTCGATGGCGGCCGGCATCACCACCTCGTTCCTCGAGTCGCGCCTGGTCGACGGGGTGCCCGTGGTCCGCGTGATGCCCAACACGCCGGCGCTGGTCGACGAGGGCATGGCCGCCATCGCGGCCGGATCCCATTGCGACGACGACCACCTCACCATCGCCGAGCAGATGCTCGCCTCGACCGGGCGGGTGCTGCGGGTCCCCGAGCGGCAGATGGACGCGGTCACCGCGATCTCCGGCACCGGTCCGGCGTACATCTTCTTCGTGGTCGAGGCGATGATCGAGGCCGGGGTCCACCTCGGGCTGCCGCGCGCGACCGCCACCGAGCTGGTCGTGCAGACGGTCGTCGGCTCGGCGAAGATGCTCCGCGAGACCGGGTCCCACCCGGTCGTGCTGCGCGAGCAGGTCACCTCTCCTGGCGGCACCACCGCGGCCGCGCTCCGCGAGCTGGAGATCCACAAGGTGCGGGCCGCGTTCCTGGCCGCGCTCGAGGCCGCGAGCGACCGCTCGGCCGAGCTCGCCGAAGGCTCCTGAGCCGGCAGACGACCCCACCGGGCCGACTCGGCTCTGAGTCGAATCCGCAACGCACCTGGTGCGTTGCCGATTCGAGCTGGGGCAGCGTGCAATCACGAACGCAGCTCACCGGCGCCCCTTCCACCCCCGCGTCTGCAGGATCCGCCCGAGGGCGCGCCGGCGGTGCGACAGGGCCGGCCGTGGACCTGACCCCAACCGAGGCGAACAGCGAGAAGCGCGTCGACAGCGGCGTCGAGATCCCGGTCGAGGTCCCGGTCGAGGTCCCGGTCACGCTCGCCGGCGCTGTCGTGGAGGAGTCGACCGTCAAGCTCGACCACCAGCACATCGGCCTGCGCGACCGCGACGTCCACGGCAGCGTGCTCGATCCGGATCCTCGGTGGGCCGGTGTTCCGCCTCGGCGCGTTCGATCGACGCCTGGGTACCCCCTCCGGCCAGCACCTGGCGGCGAGCGATCACCCCGCACTGCTCTTCGAGGAGGCGTGCCGTCTCGTCCACGGGACGATGATCGAACCGTCCCGACCGCCACGCCAGCTGCCGGGGAGGCGTCTGTGGACAAGGCCCCGGGTCGGGTCGCCCTCACAGCCCCATGGCTGCGGTCGCGTCGGCGAGGACGGACGCGGTCACCTCCCGACAGCGCGCGGAGCCGGCCGAGAAGACCGACGCGACGTACGCCGGGTCGGCGGCCAGCTCGTGGTACGCCTTCTGGAGCGGCTCGAGGGTCGCCACGACCGCCTCGGTCACGGCCGACTTCAGCGCGCCGTACGTCGTGGTCCCGTCGGCCGACCCGCCACAGGCGGCCAGGATGTCGAGCAGGTTGGTCACCCCGGGCTTGTCGGGGGCCGCGCGTACGGCGTCGGGGCCGGTGTCGGAGTCGGTGACGGCCCGCGCCACCTTGCGGCGTACGACGTCGGGCGGGTCGAGCAGCCGGATCACCCCGGCGTCGCTCCCGGCCGACTTCGACATCTTCGCCGTCGGGTCCTGCAGGTCCATCACCCGCGCGCCCGCAGTCGGCGTGCGCACCTCCGGCACCACGAACACCGGCCCGTAGGTGTGGTTGAAGCGGATCGCCAGGTCGCGAGTCAGCTCGACGTGCTGCCGCTGGTCGTCGCCGACCGGCACCTGCGACGGCCGGTACAGCAGGATGTCGGCGGCCATCAGCGCGGGGTAGGTGTAGAGCGAGGCCCGCGTGGACGCGACACCGCGACCCTTCTCCTTGAACTGGATCATCCGGTTCAGCTCCCCCGTGTACGCCGTGCACTCCAGCAGGTAGGCCAGCTCGCGGTGCGCCGGCACCTGGCTCTGCCGGAACAACGTCGCACGGGCCGGGTCGAGGCCGGCGGCGAGGAACAGGGTGGCCATCTCGGTGATGGTCCCGCGCAGCACGACCGGGTCCTGTGGGGTCGTCAGCGCGTGCAGGTCGGACAGCCCGAAGAAGCAGTCATCGGGGGTCGCGTCCGCCTGGGCGTCGACGAAGCGGCGCAGCGCGCCGAGGTGGTTGCCGAGCGTCAGCCGCCCGGTGGGGGTGATCAGCGAGAGGTTGCGGTCCATGGTGGCTCCTGTGTGGCTGGGAGGACGCCCACGGCTGGTCTCGACCAGCTCGACCGACGACGACGGCCGCCCGTGGGCGGCCGTGGGATGAGTGCGTGCTCGATCGGGTCCGCCGTCAGGCGGGCCACCAGCAGGACTTCTGGCACATCAGCACGCCTCGAGGATACGGGTAGCGTGACCGACATGCCACCGTGTTCCGGCCCCGCGACGGTGGTGTTCGACGAGACGCTGACCGAGTACGACTTCGGGCCGAGCCACCCGATGTCGCCGATCAGGGTCGACCTCACCATGCGGCTGGCGCGCGATCTCGGTGTCCTCGACCGGATCCGCAGCGTGGCCCCGCCGATGGCCTCCGACGACCTCATCGCCACCGTGCACGACCCCGGGTTGATCGACGCGGTGCAGCGGGCCGGTGCCGACCCTGCCGGTTTCGACCCGGCGTACGGCCTCGGCAGCGACGACAACCCCGTCTTCCACGACATGCACCGGGCCGCGTGCCACGTGGTCGGCGCCAGCGTCGAGGCGTTCCGGCAGGTCTGGAGCGGCGAGAGCCTGCACAGCGCCAACATCACCGGCGGGCTCCACCACGCGATGCCCGACCGCGCGAGCGGCTTCTGCATCTACAACGACGTGGCGATCGGCATCCGCTGGCTCCTGGCGAACGGCGCCGAGAAGGTCGCCTACGTCGACGTCGACGTCCACCACGGCGACGGCGTCGAGAAGATCTTCTACGACGACCCGCGCGTGCTGACGATCTCGCTGCACGAGACCGGCCAGACGCTCTTCCCCGGCACCGGCTTCGCCCCGGACTCCGGTGGCCCGGAGGCCCGGGGCAGCGCCGTCAACGTCGCCCTCCCACCCGGTACGGCGGACGCCGGGTGGCTGCGGGCCTTCCATGCGACCGTCCCCGCCCTGGTCCGCGAGTTCGCGCCCGACGTCCTGGTCTCCCAGCACGGCTGCGACAGCCACCGCGACGACCCGCTCGCCGACCTGATGCTGAGCGTCGACGGCCAGCGCGCGTCGTACCTCGCGCTGCACGACCTCGCCCACGAGGTGTGCGAGGGCAGATGGGTCGTGACCGGCGGGGGCGGCTACGCCCTGGTCGAGGTGGTCCCGCGCGCCTGGAGCCACCTGCTCGCGGCCGTCGCGGGGCAGCCGCTGGACGCCGCGACGCCGACCCCCGAGTCGTGGCGCGCACACGTCGCGGAGCGCCTAGGCCGGGACGCGCCGTACCGGCTGACCGACGGCCGCGACGCCTCCTATCGCGACTGGTCGGAGGGCTACGACCCCGGCACCTGGCTGGACCGCACGATCATTGCCACGCGCGAGGAGATCTTCCCGTACCACGGACTCGACCCCCTCCCCTGAGCGTGTCTGGGGTAAATTCGGAGGAGGTTTTCAAGTCGACACGCTCGATTCCCTCGGGTTTCTGTAGCGATTTCCTTCCCCATGAGTCACATCAGGCTCTATTCTCACGTGAGCGCGGGACGTGGAGTCACCGGAGGGGAAGCCGGTGCGTGCCTGCAAAGAGAGACGGTGCCTGCGATGCCTGCCCACGAGCCCGGAGACATCTCCGACGTCAAGTTCCTGACCGTGGCCGAAGTGGCCGCGACGATGCGCGTGTCCAAGATGACGGTCTACCGCCTGGTCCACGGGGGTGAGCTCCCGGCCGTCCGCGTCGGTCGCTCCTTCCGGGTGACCGAGGAGGACGTCAATGAGTACCTCCGCAAGAGCTTCTACAGCGCGGGCTGATCTCGGGACCGGGCCGCCTCCCGTCGAGTCGTCCGCCTGAGTGGCTCTTCAGGTGGCCAGTGGGGCGGACGACCGCGCGGAAGGGCTCGGATTCTGCGCGGCTGTGCGCGGCGGCTACGCTGTCGGGGTCGTCCCGGCGCACCTCCGGGGCCCTGAGGTCGTAGTCGGAGAGGTCTTTCGTGGGTTCTGTCATCAAGAAGCGACGCAAGCGGATGGCGAAGAAGAAGCACCGCAAGCTGCTGAAGAAGACGCGCGTCCAGCGTCGCAAGCTCGGCAAGTAACCCGTACGAGGCTCCGACGCCGTGGGGAAGGTCGTCCTGGTCACCGGGGTGTCCCGCGATCTCGGCCGCCGGTTCGCGCGTGGTCTCGCGGTCCATCCCGAGGTGGATCGCGTGGTCGGCGTCGACGCCGTACCCCCGCGCGACGACGTCGGTGACGTCTCCTTCGTGCGCGCGGACATCCGCAACCCCGTCATCGCCAAGGTCATCGCCAAGGAGGACGTCGACACCGTCGTCCACATGAGCGTGATCGCCACGCCCGGCAGCGCGGGCGGGCGCGGCACGATGAAGGAGCTCAACGTCATCGGGACGATGCAGCTGCTCGCGGCCTGCCAGAAGGCGCCGGGCATCCGTCAACTCGTCGTGAAGTCGACGTCCACGGTGTACGGCGCGTCCAGCCGCGACCCGGCGATGTTCCGCGAGGACATGGAACCGCGCCGTGCCCCGAGCTCGGGCTATGCCAAGGACGTCGCCGAGATCGAGGGGTACGTCCGCGGGTTCGCCCGCCGCCGTCCCGACGTCGGGGTGACCATCCTGCGGCTGGCCAACGTCCTCGGCCCGCACGTGACGAGCCCGATGACGTCGTACTTCCGGCTGCCGGTGGTCCCGACGGTGCTCGGCTTCGACCCGCGGCTGCAGTTCGTGCACGAGCACGACCTCATGCGCGTCCTGACCCATGCCGTGCACGCCGAGGTGCCCGGCACCTTCAACATCGCCGGAGACGGCGTCATGCTGCTGTCGCAGGCCGTACGCCGGCTCCGCAAGCCGACCGTGTCCCTGCCCCGCCCCGCGGTCGGCGGTCTCGCCGGGCTCCTCAAGTCGGCACGGATGGCCGACTTCTCGCCGGAGCAGCTGGGCTTCCTCACCTTCGGGCGCGGCGTCGACACCACCCGGATGCGCACCGCGCTCGGCTTCGAGCCGGAGTACACGACGGCGGAGGCGTTCGCCGACTTCGCGGCCGCGATCGGTCATCCGCCGGGCACCGTCGAGCGCCTGGTCGACGGGCTGGCCGCCTCGTTCCCCGGACCCGAGCCCACTGCTCCGGGAGTGAGCCGTGGCTGACGCCGAGATCATCCCGATCGGGACCGGCGGCCGGCCGGGTCGCGGCTCGGGGAGTGCCCGGCCCTCGAGCGC
>JBAUWD010000208.1:0-2528 GCA_049583575.1 Nocardioides sp. | reverse complement strand
GCTCGGCACGGGCCGCGTCCACGTCCACGCCCCAGCCGCCCAGCGCCGACGCACCGTGCTCGGTGAGGGCGTAGCCGCCGGCGCCGGGCGCAGCCAGTCACGCTCGACCAGCGAGTCGTGCAGGGCGACGGCGCTGCTGCCCGCGAGATGGTCGTAGCAGGTGCGGGCCGCGGCCAGGGAACGTGCCCGGGCCGACTGCCGCAGGGTCGACACCGGCCGCTGCGGCGCCACCAGGGACAGCGCCTCGAGGGCCGCCCCGACGTCCGGTCCGGCCAACCGGTGGTACCGGTGCCGACCCTGGGACACCACCTCGACGAGTCCGCCGCGACGCAGCTTGGCCAGGTGCTCGCTCGCGGTGGCCGGGCTGATGCCGGCAGCCCGTGCCAGCTCACCCGCGGTCAGCGCGCGGCCGGTCATCAGCGCGTCGAGCATGCTCACCCGGCTCCGGTCGCCGAGGAGCGCCCCCACGGCGGCGAGGTCCACGTCGTACATCCGGCGAGCCTACGGCGTTCTCCGTTCGGCCCCGACCGAAGCGACGCGGCCCTACCGTGACGCGATGACCGACAACCCGGGCGAGGCCGTGGAGGCTGCCGTGCGCCGGTGCCTCGACCTCTCCGCGACCTGGCTGCACTGGGACGGCTCTCCCCGCGTCAGCGAGGGCGGCGAGCGCGTCTACACCCCGCACAAGGCAGTACGCCGGATCGCCGACCACCTCGTCGACCACCTCGCCGAGGTGGAGGCGCTGCTGGCGGGGGTCGAGTCGCAGCCGGACGGCTGGCACGCCAGCCTCCTGACGCTGGAGGCCGACTGGGCGCGCTTCACCGAGGCCGACCGCGACGAGGCGGAGCAGCGGCTCACCCGGCTGGGCCGCACCTTCTCGCTCCGGCTCGTCGCCGCTGGGCCGCAGGAGTGGGACCGCCCGCGCACCGGGCACTGGACCCTGCGCGAGATCGCGGACCACCTCACCGGCGTGCTGTGGTACGCCGAGCAGGTCGGCGACCTGTCCCCCGCTCAGAAGAGCCGGGGCACGAACGTCTGCTCGTGCATCGGCGGGCGCACGTAGGGGATGTCGCGCATGGTCGGCAGCTCGACCACGTCGGGTGCGACGTCCTCGTAGTCGAACTGACTGAGCAGGTGGTTGATGCAGTTGAGCCGCGAGGCCCGCTTGTCGTCCGACGGTACGACGTACCAGGGCGCCTGCTTGATGTCGGTGTACTGGAACGTGGTGTCCTTGGCCATGGAGTAGCGCACGTAGAGCTCGTGCTCGGCGAGGTCCATCTCGGACAGCTTCCACCGCCGGAGGGGCTCGGCGTTGCGCGCCTCGAAGCGGCGGCGCTGCTCCTCGAACGAGACGGAGAACCAGTACTTCAGGACCGTGGTCCCGGACCGGACGAGCATCCGCTCGAACTCCGGGCAGCTCCGCAGGAACTCCTGGTGCTCGTCCTCGGTGCAGTAGCCCATCACCCACTCGACGTTCGAGCGGTTGTACCAGCTGCGGTCGAACAGCACCATCTCGCCCGCGGCCGGGAGGTGCTCGGCGTACCGCTGGAAGTACCACTGCGTGCGCTGGCGCTCGGTCGGCTTCGGCAGCGCGACGACGCGCACCGTGCGGGGGCTGGTCCGCTCGGTGATCCGCTTGATCACCCCGCCCTTGCCCGCCGACCCGCGCCCCTCGAAGACCACCGCGACCTTGAGCCCCTGCGACGCGATCCAGTACTGCAGCAGCACGAGCTGCTCCTGCAGCCGTTCCATCTCGGCCTCGTACACGCTGGACCTGAGCCGGCCCGACTTCGTGTAGTCCGCCGGGTCGTGGTCGTCGGGCGGGACGAGCCCACCGACGTCGTCGGCACCCTCCGGTGGCTTCTTGGACATGTGGCCTCCCTGCGACTCACCGTGCTACGGCGGGAGCGGTCCTGCAAGGGTCATCCGTCGCCGGCGCGCTGTCTGTGGCCGATCAGGCGGTCTTGACTCGAAGACCCAACGTACCTGGTACGTCGCCAGGTCGAGCCTGCCTGGTCGGACCCCGATGTTGCCGGGGCGTCAGTCCAGGTCGTTCGCCTCGCGGATGACGTCGACGATGCCGTCCATGATCTCGGTGAGACCGAAGTCCTTGGGCGTGTAGACGGCCGCGACACCGGCGTCGATCAGCCGGCGGGCGTCGCGGTCGGGGATGATCCCGCCGACCACCACCGGTACGTCGCCGAGCCCGGCCTGCTCGAGCCCGACGAGGACCGCCGGGACGAGCTCCATGTGCGAGCCGCTTAGGATGGAGAGGCCGACACAGTGCACGTCCTCGGCCACGGCCGCCGCCACGATCTCCTCCGGAGTGAGCCGGATGCCCTGGTAGACGACCTCGAACCCGGCGTCCCGAGCCCGTACGGCGACCTGCTCGGCGCCGTTGGAGTGACCGTCGAGGCCGGGCTTGCCGACCAGCAGCCGCAGGCGTCCACCCAGCTCCTCGCCCGTCTCCTGGACGCGCCGGCGCACGTTCGCGAGCTCCTCGCCACCGTCTGCGACGACCACGGCCC
>JBAUWD010000207.1:0-5199 GCA_049583575.1 Nocardioides sp. | reverse complement strand
GGCGCGTGACCGCGGCCAGCGTCTCGTCGTACGCCGTGCCCGGCGCGACCCAGACGCCGGGGGCGGCCGTGCCGAACCCCAGCCGGGTCAGCAGCGAGCGCAGCTCGTGGCGCTTCTCGCGCTCGAGCTCGGGCACCGAGAAGACCACGACCAGCCAGCCGTCGGCGACCGAGGCCCGGGGGCGCGACCAGATCCGGGCGTCGCCCTCGGCGAGCACGGCGAGGGCCGGCTCCGACAGGGTGTAGCCGGCCTGCCCGCCCTGCCGCGAGGACACGAGGACGCCGCGCTTCTTCAGCCTCGACACCGACGAACGGGTGGCCGCCGCGTCGACGTCGAGGTCGGTCATCAGCGCGATCAGCGACCGGACCGAGAGCCAGTTGGGGGCGTCGCGTGCGTACAGCCCGAACAGCGTCAGGATCAGGTGACGCGGGGAGCGGTCAGCCATCGGGTGACGGGGTCTCGTCGGGCCCGATCGCCGTGGCTCCGACGGCCGTGGCTCCGGCCGCCGAGGAGGCCTGGCGGAGGCGGAACCGCTGCAGCTTGCCGGTGGCCGTGCGGGGGAGCTCGGCGACGAACTCGATCGCGCGGGGGTACTTGTACGGCGCGATCTCGGCCTTCACGAAGTCCTGCAGCTCACCGGCCGTGACCTCGCCCGCCCCGGCCGCGGACACGACGTACGCCTTCACGAGCATGCCGCGGGCCTCGTCGGGTACGCCGATGACCGCGCACTCGGCCACCGCCGGGTGCTTCAGCAGCGCCTCCTCGACCTCGGGTGCGGCGATGTTGTAGCCCGAGCTGATGATCATGTCGTCGCTGCGGGCCTGGTACCAGAAGTACCCGTCGTCGTCGCGGACGAAGGTGTCGCCGGTGATGTTCCAGCCGTGTCGCACGTACGCCGCCTGGCGCGGGTCGTCGAGATAGCGGCACCCGGTCGGTCCGCGGACCGCCAGCAGACCGGGTTCGCCCGACGGCAGCTCGCGGCCGGACTCGTCGACGACCGTGGCCGTGAAGCCCGGTACGGCGCGGCCGGTCGAGCCGGGCCGGATGTCCGCGCCCGCGGCCGAGATGAAGATGTGCAGCATCTCGGTCGACCCGATGCCGTCGATGATCTCCACGCCGGTGGCGTCGCGGAACGCCTCCCAGACGGCCTTCGGCAGGTGCTCGCCGGCGGAGACCGCCTTCCGAAGGGAGGCGAACGCCGAGCCGCCGGGTCGTTGGACGAGCATCGCCTTGTACGCCGTCGGCGCGGTGAAGCAGACGGTCACCCCGTGCGCGTCGATGAGGTCGGCCAGCTCGGCGGGCGTCGCCCTCTCGACCAGCAGCGTGGACGCGCCGACGTACAGCGGGAACAGCAGCACTCCGCCGAGCCCGAACGTGAAGGCGTACGGCGGGGTCCCGGTGAACACGTCGTCGGACGAGGGCTCGAGCACGTGGCGGCAGAACGTGTCGCAGATGGCGAGAACGTCTCGGTGGAAGTGCATGGTCGCCTTCGGGCGGCCGGTGGTGCCAGAGGTGAACGCGAGCATGCAGACGTCGTCGGCGGAGGTCGGGACGTCGTCGAACGTCGCCTGCTTGGCGGCGACGCGCTCGGCCCATGCGTCGTCGCCGAAGGCGAGGGACGGGATGCCGAGGGGCTCGACCGCCTCCGTGAACCTGTGGTCGACCAGTGCCGCGTCGAGGTGTGCGATCTCGTGGATGGTCTGCAGCTCGCCGGTGCGCAGGAGCGGCATCGTGGTGACGAGTACGGCGCCCGCCTTCAGCACCCCGAACCACGCCGCGGAGAGCCACTGGTTGTTGGGCCCGCGGAGCAGCACCCGGTTGCCCGGGACGATCCCGAGATCCTCGACCAGGACGCGCGCCACCCGGTTCGCGGCCGCCACGAGCTCGTCGTACGACCAGGTGGGGACGTCGGGCTGGCGGAGGCACGGGCGGTCACCGCCGTGGCGCGCCGCCACGTCGTCGAGCAGGGCGGTCGCCGCGTTGAGCCGGTCGGGATAGTGCAGCTCGGGCAGGTCGAAGCTCAGCTGTGGCCACTGGTCGGCCGGAGGGAGGTGGTCACGGCAGAAGGTGTCGACATGGGCAGAGGGCAGCAACTCCACCTCGACAACGTATTGCCGGATCGTGACGACGGGCAAGAGTGCGACATAACCGTGGCCGACGGGTCGAACCGGGGTAGTCCATGAAGAGATGGTCGTGAAACAGCCCGATCGGGAGCCATCTCGTCATGGACTATCCCACCGTCCACCGCCGCCGGCAGCGACTCCGGAAGTGACAGGGTCAGACGAGGGAGCGGTAGATCTGGGCCGTGCGGTCGGCGATGGCCTGCCACGAGAACGACTCGATGGCGCGGCGGCGTCCGGCCCGACCCATCGCTGCGGCGCGTTCGGGGTCGCTGACGACCGAGCTCAGCGCCTCGGCGAAGTCCGCGACGTACCGGTCGGGGTCCAGCGGGGTGCCGGTGCCGTCGGTGGCCTGCTCGATCGGCACCAGGAGCCCCGTCTCGCCGGGTACGACGACCTCGGGGATGCCGCCGGTGGCGGTCGCGACGACCGCGGTCTCGCAGGCCATCGCCTCGAGGTTGACGATGCCGAGCGGCTCGTAGATCGACGGGCAGACGAACGCGGTCGCCGCGGAGAGCAGGGCGACCACGTCGGCGCGCGGCAGCATCTCGCGGATCCAGACCACGCCCTGCCGCGTGGCCGCGAGGTCGGCGACGAGGCCCTCGACCTCGGCCAGGATCTCGGGGGTGTCCGGGGCCCCCGCGCAGAGCACGAGCTGGACGTCCGGCGGCAGCTCGGCGCAGGCGCGCAGGAACAGCGGGAGGCCCTTCTGCCGGGTGATCCGGCCGACGAACACGACCGATGGCCGCTCCGGGTCGACACCCAGCGAGCGCACCCGGTCGGGGTCGTCGACCGGTGACCAGCCCTCGGTGTCGATGCCGTTGTGCACGACGTGCACCTTGGTCTCGTCGACGTCGGGGTAGGCCCGCAGCACGTCGTCGCGCATCGCCGCGGAGACCGCGACCACCGCCGCGGCTCCCAGGTACGACGTGCGCTCGGCGAACGACGAGAGGGCGTAGCCGCCACCGAGCTGCTCGGCCTTCCAGGGCCGCAGCGGCTCGAGCGAGTGCGCGGTGACGACGTGAGGCACGTCGTACAGCAGGCCCGCGAGGTGGCCGGCGAGGTTGGCGTACCAGGTGTGCGAGTGCACCAGGTCGGTGCCTGCACACCCACCCGCGATCGCGAGGTCGACGCCGAACGTCTGCAGTGCGGCGTTGGCAGCGCCCAGCTCGGGCAGGTCGGCGTACGCCGTCACGCCGGGCTCGCTGCGTGGGGAGCCGAACGCCTGCACGCGCACGTCCAGGTCGGCCAGCCCGCGCAGCGCCCGCACCAGCTCGGCGACGTGGACCCCGGCGCCGCCGTAGATCGCCGGCGGGTACTCCTTGGTCAGGACGTCGACGCGCATGGCCGGACGCTACTCCTGCACGCCCGACCGTCGTGGTCTCGACCGGCGACGGCGGGCGTCGCTACGGTGACTGACCATGAGCCCCAGCACGCGCAAGCGGGTCCTGGCCATCGTCCTCGCGGGCGGCGAGGGCAAGCGGCTGATGCCGCTCACCGCCGACCGGGCGAAGCCGGCCGTGCCGTTCGCGGGCATCTACCGGCTCATCGACTTCGCCCTGTCCAACGTCGTCAACAGCGGCTACCTCCGCGTCGTCGTGCTCACCCAGTACAAGTCGCACTCCCTCGACCGTCACGTCACCACGACGTGGCGGATGTCGACGCTGCTGGGCAACTACGTCGCGAGCGTCCCGGCCCAGCAGCGGGTCGGCAAGCACTGGTACCTCGGCAGCGCCGACGCGATCTACCAGTCCCTGAACCTGATCCACGACGACCAGCCCGACATCGTCGTGGTCGTCGGTGCCGACCACGTCTACCGCATGGACTTCTCGCAGATGGTCGACCAGCACGTCGAGAGCGGAGCGCCCTGCACCGTCGCGGCGATCCGCCAGCCGATCGCGCTGGCCGACCAGTTCGGCGTGATCGACGTGAACCCCGAGAAGCCGGGCTCGATCCGCGAGTTCCTGGAGAAGCCCACCGACCCCGTCGGCCTGCCCGACAACGCCGACCAGGTGCTGGCGAGCATGGGCAACTACGTCTTCGACGCGCAGGCGCTGCTCGAGGCCGTGACCCGGGACTCGACGATGACGGGGTCCAAGCACGACATGGGCGGCGACATCGTGCCCGCGTTCGTACGCCGCAACGAGGCCGGGGTCTACGACTTCAAGGACAACCTGGTGCCGGGGGCGACCGACCGCGACCGCGGCTACTGGCGCGACGTCGGGACCATGCGGTCGTACTACGACGCCCACATGGACGTCGTCTCGCCCCTGCCGGTCTTCAACCTCTACAACTTCGACTGGCCGATCTTCACCTCCTACGGCCCGCAGCCGCCGGTCAAGCTGGTCAAGGGCTCGGACGGCACCGACCCGATCGCCGAGGAGGCGCTGCTCTCGCCCGGGGTGGTGATCTCCGGCGGTCAGGTACGCCGCTCGGTGCTGTCGCCCGCGGCGTACGTCGAGACCGGCGCGGTCGTCGAGGACTCCGTGCTGATGAACGGGGTCCACATCGGCGAGGGGGCCGTCGTCCGCAACGCCATCCTCGACAAGGAGGTCCGGATCCCCGCCGGGGCACAGCTCGGGACCGACCCGGAGCTCGACCGCGAGCGCGGGTTCCTGGTCGAGGACGGGCTCACCGTGCTCGGCAAGGGCCAGCCCTTCGGCGACGTGTGAGGCGCCGTACGGAACCCCCGGATCGCGTGACCCGTCCGACCCTCATGCGACGCGCCCTCGGAGCCCTGTTCGCGACGACCGCCCTGATGGTCGCGGCGGGCTGCGGCTCGTCGACGTCGTCCACGACCGCGGGTCCCGACAGTCCCTCCCCGGGGCCGGTCGCGGGCGCCCACGTCTTCCCCCTGGTGTCGATGACGGGGGGCGGGGGCCGGGTGTCCCGCGTGGCGAGCGAGCTCGACACACCCGCACAGGTGAGGGCCTTCACGGCCCAGTTCCGGGTGCCGGCGATCACGCACCGGATCAGGGAGGTCGTCCAGCGGGCCGAGCGGCGAGGCCAGGCGGTCTTCGGGGCCGTGGTCGCGGTCGGCTGCGACCGGCCGCCGGGCGCCGACGTCATCTTGGACGGC
>JBAUWD010000206.1:0-4375 GCA_049583575.1 Nocardioides sp. | reverse complement strand
GCCGACCTCTCCGACGACGGCGACGAGCTCGACGGCCTCGCCGCACGGGCCTGCGGCCGACGTCGCCGGGCTCGCCCACGCCAGCGCGCCGAGGCATGCCCCCGCGGCCGTCGACTTCGCCGGACGGCCGGTCAGCTACGTCGCCTCGAACATGGTCGACGGCGCCACCGACACCTGCTGGCGCACCCCCGGCGACGCGAGCGGCATCGTCCTCACCTTCCGGCTGGACCAGCCGACCGTCCTCACCAAGGTGGGGCTGATCAACGGCTACGCCAAGACGGTGTTCCCCGGCGGGCGGCGCTTCGACTGGTACCACGGCGACCGACGGGTGCTGGCAGTCGACTGGGTCTTCGACGACGGGACCACCGTCAGCCAGCGCTTCTCCGACACCCCGGCCATGCAGACGATGAGGGTGGACCCGGTGACGACCTCGACGGTCCGGATCCGCATCACCAGGGTCTCGCGGCCCGGCCACGGACGGGCGGCCCGCAACGACACACCGATCAGTGAGGTCTCGCTGGTCGGCCGGACCGCCTGAGCGCACCCGACGCCGGGCCAGCCTCGCGGCCCTCGGACACCGGCGCAGCGCGACTAGAGCCGGCGGAGGACGGCGGCGGCCTGCTCGGCCTGCTCGCGGCTGATGTCGAGGTGCGTCACCAGCCGTACGGCGCGTGGCCCGACCGGCGCGACGAGGACGCCCCCCTCACGGGCGCCGGCCACGAAGTCCGTGGCGTCGTCACGCGGCACCACCACGATGTTGGTCGGGACCGTCCCGGGGTCGACGCCGCACGCCTCGGCGAGCAGCCGCGCATGGGCGTGGTCGTCGCGCAGCCGGTCGACGTGGTGGTCGAGCGCGTACAGCCCGGCCGCGGCCAGGATCCCCACCTGGCGCATGCCGCCGCCCATCCGCTTGCGACGGACCCGCGCCTGCGCGATCGCGTCGGACGAGCCGACCATCAACGAGCCGATCGGGGCGCCGAGCCCCTTGGAGAGGCACACCGACAGGACGTCGACGCACGCGGCGTACTCGGAGAGCGGGACGCCCGTGGCGACGTGGGCGTTCCACAGCCGTGCGCCGTCCAGGTGCACGCCGACCCCGACGGAGCTCGCCCACTCGCGCAGGGCGCGCAGGTCGTCGATCGGGAGCACCGCTCCCCCGGCGAAGTTGTGGGTGTTCTCGACGGAGACCGCCGCGGTACGGACGAAGAACGGCCCCATGTCGGGCGCGAACATCTCGGTGACCGCCTCGAGGTCGACCTGCCCGCGCGGGTGGCGCCAGGTGCGCATGGTGAGCCCGGCGAGCGCCCCGTGGGCGCCGAGCTCGGCCCGCGCGATGTGGGCCGAGGCCTCGCACAGCACCTCCTGTCCGGGCGCCACGAGCGAGGCGACGGCCAGCAGGTTCGCCAGCGATCCGGTGGGCGTGAAGAGCGCGTCCTCCAGGCCGAACAGCTCGGCCACCCGCCGCTGCAGCGCGTGGACGGTGGGGTCCTCGTCGTACACGTCGTCGCCGACCTCGGCCCCGGCCATGGCACGCCGCATGCCGTCCGTCGGCCGGGTGAGGGTGTCGGAGCGCAGGTCGATGGTCACGGCGCCACGCTAGTGGTGACCGCGCACCGGGGCGTCAGTCGAGATGCCGCAGCCGCGGCCAGAGCCGCGACCAGGGGGCGTCGGCGTCGGTGCAGACGGCGATCGGCAGGCCCTGCTCCTCGTTGTCGACGCCCACCTCGTCGTCGAGGCGTGCCCGGACCGAGCACCGGCCGAACATCCGGCGGACCTGCGGGTACTGTCCCCCGACGACGACCACCGTGGTCACGGTGTCGGGCGGTCGGGCCTGGTCGTAGAGCGCGTTCTGCGCGCTGTAGACGGGGACGTCGGGCCGGAAGTGCGCGATCGCGCCGGCCTCGCCGTAGTTCGAGGTGAACACCGCGGCTCGGGCCCGGTCCGGCAGCGCGTCGTACACGCGGGTGATCTGCCGGACGTACGCCGGCCAACCGATCGAGTCCTGGGCCAGCACGTTCACGCCGGGCACGGGCGTGCTGCCGACGGATCCCACGGGGATGACCGGCAGCCCCAGCACCAGCGAGACGGCCCCGTTCACCGCGAACAGTGCGCCCCAGACACGCCCGAGGTGTCGCTCCATCGCGACCACGCCGGCGGCGAACGGCACCGGCAGCAGGAACATCGGGTAGTGCGGCTGCGCGCCGGAGACGAACGTGAAGGCCAGCAGCACCCCGAACGCCGGGACGAAGAACCGCAGCCTCGGGTCGTGCCACAGCGCGCGCAGTCCCGCCGCCCAGACGACCACGAGCGGCGGGCCGAAGAGCACCAGCAGGAGCGGCCACATCGAGAGGCGGACGTCGGAGGCGTTGTTGTCCGAGAGAGCGCGCCCCATCGCGAGCTCGGGCCATCCGTCGGTCACCTGGTAGAGCACGTTGGGGAGCGCGACCAGCAGCGCGACGCCTCCGCCTCCCCACACCCACGGCGAGACCAGGCGCCGGCGCGGACCGACGAGGGCGAGCCCGATCGCGATGCCGGCGAGCAGGACGCCCACCAGCAGCTTGTTGTACGTCGCCAGCCCGGCCGCCGCGCCCGCCGCCGGCCACCAGCGCGGCTGGTCCCGGAGCTCTGCCCGCATCACGCACAGGCACACGAGGGGCCACGCCACGAGGTCTGCGGACGAGGTGAGCAGCACGTGGCCGAACAGCAGCACCGCCGACGTGGTGGCCATCCCCCACGCCGTCCACGCCTGGACCCTCGCCCCTCCTCCCAGCTCGCGCGCCAGCAGTGCGGTCAGGACCACGCATCCGAGGGCGCACGCGGTGGCCGGGACCCGGAGCAGCCAGGGGCCACCGTCGTACCACGAGGTCAGGGCGTGTGCCACCAGGGGCGTCAGCGGCGGCTGGTCGACGTACCCCCAGGCGGGCCTCAGCATCGAGAAGTACAGCTCGTCGCGGTCGTAGCCGTAGCCGTTGCTGAACGCGGTCAGCAGGCCCACGACCACCGCCGCCGGTGGGACGATCCGACGCCACGCGACCGGCGGTGGCGCAGTGGTCATCGCTCAGGCGCTACGCAGCATCTCGGCCACCAGGAAGGCCAGCTCGAGCGACTGCACCCGGTTGAGGCGCGGGTCGCAGACCGACTCGTACCGTGAGCCGAGGTCGACCTCGGCGACCTCCTCGCCACCCCCGACGCACTCGGTCACGTCGTCACCGGTCAGCTCGACGTGGATGCCGCCCGGCCAGGTGCCGAGCGAGCGGTGTACGTCGAAGAAGCCCTGCACCTCGCCGATCACGTCCTCGAAGCGGCGGGTCTTGTGCCCGGTCGACGCCTCGTAGGTGTTGCCGTGCATGGGGTCGCACACCCAGGCGACGTCGAGCCCGGCGGCGACGACCTTCTCGATCAGGGAGGGCAGGGAGTCGTGGATCCGGCCGGCACCCATGCGCGTGATGAACGTGAGACGCCCCGGCTCGTTGTCGGGGTTGAGCTTGGCGGCCAGCGCGATCAGGTGGTCGGGCGTCGAGCGCGGACCGACCTTGACGCCGATCGGGTTGCGGACCTGGCTCAGCAGCTCGGCGTGTGCGCCGTCGAGCGCGTTGGTGCGCTCGCCGATCCAGACGAAGTGTCCCGACACGTCGTACGGCGTGCCGGTGCGGCTGTCGATCCGGGTGAGGGCGTGCTCGTACTCGAGCACCAGGGCCTCGTGGCAGGTGTGGAAGTCGACACGGTGGAACTCGTCGGGGTCGGCGCCGATCGCCGCCATGAAGCTCATCGCCCGGTCGATCTCGTTGGCGAGCTTCTCGTACCGGCGGCCGACGGCGGAGCTGACCACGAAGTCGGTGTTCCAGGTGTGCACCTGGCGCAGGTCGGCGTACCCGCCGGTGACGAAGGCCCGGACGAGGTTCAGGGTCGACGCACTCGAGTGGTAGGCCTCGATCAGCCGCTGCGGGTCTGGCGTGCGCGCCTGCGGCGTGAAGTCGAAGCCGTTGACGGCGTCGCCGCGGTAGGCCGGGAGGGTGACGCCCTCACGCGTCTCGAGATCGGACGAGCGTGGCTTGGCGTACTGGCCGGCGAGCCGGCCGAGCTTCACGACCGGCACCGACGCGGCGTACGTCAGCACGACGGCCATCTGGAGCAGGACCCGGAGCTTGTTGCGCACGTTGTCCGCGGTGGCACCCTCGAAGGTCTCGGCGCAGTCGCCGCCCTGCAGCAGGAACGCCTTGCCGTGCGCGACGTCCGCGAGCTTGCCCTTGAGCTCGTCGCACTCACCGGCGAAGACGAGAGGCGGCAGCTTGCGCAGTCGCTCCACGACGGCCTCGACGGCTGCCGGGTCGGGGTACGACGGCTGCTGGGCCGGGCCGAGCGCGCGCAGCGACGC
>JBAUWD010000205.1:0-2717 GCA_049583575.1 Nocardioides sp. | reverse complement strand
CCTCGGGGATGCGCGCGACCATGGCCGGGACCAGCAGACCGCCGAGTCCGGCCCCGACGCCACCGACGACGGCGGCCAGCACGGTCGAGTCCATGGCGGGCACCCTAGGCGAGCGCGGCCTCGCCTGCCGCGCGCATCGCCGCCACGGGGACGTCGAACCGTCCGGTCATCGCCCGCACCTGGTCCACCGCCTGCCACAGCAGCAGGTCCAGCCCGCCCACCAGCACCCGCCCCGACCCGATGGCGGCACTCGCCAGCGGGGTCGGCCACGGGTCGTAGACCACGTCGAAGACGACCGGTGCGCCGGAGAGCTCCGCCAGGATCCGGTCGGTCTGGGCGCGGGCCGGGATCGTCGAGACCACGACGTCCGCCTCCACCGCAGCGAGGTCGCGGAGCTCGATCGTCTCGACCTGCGGGGCCCGTGGGTGCCGAGCGACCGCGTCGAGCGTCTCGGCGGCCCGGGCCGGGTCTCGGACGACGAGGGTGGCGAGCCGGCACCCGAGCTCGGTCAGCGCCAGCAGCACCGACCCCGCCGTCGCTCCACCGCCCAGCACGACAGCCCGCTCGACGGTCGCGTCGGTCGCCTCGCGCAGGGCCGCGATCGCTCCGGGCACGTCGGTGTTGAGCCCGTGCGGTCCGTCGTCGTCGAGCAGCAGCGTGTTCGCCGCGCCGGCCAGCTCGGCCCAGGTGTCACGCGTCCGGAGCAGCGGCATCGCCTCCCGCTTCAGCGGCATGGTCAGCGACAGCCCGCGCCAGTCGTCGTCCAGGCCCTCGAGGAACCCCGCCAACCCCCCGCTCGGCACCCGGATCGCGTCGTACGTCCAGTCCAGTCCGAGCGCGACGTACGCCGCTCGGTGCAGAGCAGGTGACAGCGAGTGCCCGATCGGGTCGCCGAGGACCGCGCAGCGCACGCCCCGGCCTCAGCAGGCGCTCGAGGTCTGGCAGTACTGGTCGTACTCGGCCTTGAACTGCAGGAACTGTGCGTACGTCGTGCCGAACTTGGTCTCGCCGGTCGCCAGGTTGACGGTGACGTAGTAGTACCACGGCCCGGCCGCCGGCTTGGCCGCCGCCTTGATCGCCGCGTCGCCCGGAGCGTCGATCGGGCCCGGGGGGAGCCCCGGGTTGAGGTAGGTGTTGTACGGCGACTGGGTGTTGTGCGCCTCGTCGGTCGTCACCGCGACGACGCCCTTGCGGTGCAGCGCGTAGTTGACCGTCGCGTCGATCTGGAGCAGGCCGTTCGTACCCCCCTTGTCACCCGGTCCGTCGAGCCGGTTGTAGATGACCCGCGCGATCTTCGGCATGTCGGACCCCCGCCCCTCCACCTGCACCAGGCTGGCGATCGTCATCAGCTCGGCCGGCGTCTTGCCCAGCGCCTGCGCCGCTGCGACCAGCCCGTCCTGCTGGGCCGCCTGCTGCCACCGGACGACCATGTCCTTGAGCATGTCGACCGGCTTCTCCTTGGGGCCGAAGCCGTACGTCGACGGGAACAGGTAGCCCTCCGGGTTGCCGTCCGCGTACGACGGGAGCCCCAGCACCGACGGGTCCTTGAGCACCGCGTTGAAGGCCGAGGCGGAATACTTCGTGTGCTCCGCGAGCAGAGCCACGATGTCGACGACGCGCAGCCCCTCGGGGATGGTCACCTTCGTGGTGAGGATGCGCTTGGGGTTGATCAGGACGTCGAAGGCGTCCTGGGCGTGCATCCGCTTCCGCAGCCGGTAGTAGCCGACCTGGATGCCGGTCTTGCCGTGGGAGGCGTTCATGAAGGCGTCCACCGACGCCACCACCCCCTTGGCCTTCAGCTCACGACCGATCTCCGAGACGGTCTCGCCCGACTTCACCTGGAAGAGCACGTGGCCGTGCCCGGGCCCGGGGTAGTCCGCGGCGGTCGACAGGTGGTCCTTGAGGTAGTGGAAGCCCTTCATCCCGACGAAGTAGGCGCCGCCGACGACCACCGCCAGAGCCACCAGCACCGCCAGGCACCCGGAGAGGCCGCGCTTCTTCTTGCGGGCGCCACCGACGTACGGCGCATAGCCGTCGTCGCCCGCGTCGGAGTGGTCGACGTGAGCCGTCCCCAGGTCGAGGGCGGCGTCGTCGTACTCGTAGGGGCCGGGCTCGTCGGTCATCTCTCTCCTGTGACGATCTCTCCTGGTGGACGACCGGTCTCCCGCTCGGTGTCCAGGGCGTGCTGCAGGATGAGCACCGCCGCGGCCTGGTCGACCACGGCCCGACGTCCGGCACCCTTCTTCCCCCGGTCGCGCAGCATAGCCTCCGCCGACACGGTGGTCAGGCGCTCGTCGTGCAGCCTCACCACGACAGGGGCCACGCGGCCGGCCAGCCGGCCGGCGAACTCGCGCGCCTTCACGGCCGCGGGACCCTCGGCACCGGACAGCGACCGGGGCAGCCCGACGACGATCTCGACCGCCTCCGCGTCGCGCGCCAGCCGCGCGATCCGGGACAGGTCGCCCCGACCTCGGCGCACGGTCTCGACCGGGGTCGCGAGGAACCCGCTGGGGTCGCTCCGCGCGATCCCGATGCGCGCATCTCCGGGATCGATGCCGAGGCGTACGCCGGCCCGCAAGTCGTCAGGCCTGCCCGGAGGCGCCGAGGGACGAGGCGTCACCGAGCGCGGCCCGCGCCACCGCGGCACCGACCGCGGCCAGGGCCTCTTCGACGCGCGACGTGTCGGAGCCGCCGCCCTGCGCGACGTCGTCCTTGCC
>JBAUWD010000204.1:0-1839 GCA_049583575.1 Nocardioides sp. | reverse complement strand
GCACGGGCCCGGGCGGCCCCCGAGGGGTCATCCACCAGCTCGCGGATGGCGCCGGACAGCACGGCCGCCATCTCGCCGTCGTCGAAGAGCCGGGTGTGGGCCGCGTCGTCGTACGCGGCCGAGGACGGGGGTCGTCCAGTGCACGTTGAGCACCCGCCCCGGCGGTGCCTCGGCGGTGAGGTGGCCGATCAGGTCGGTCACCGGCTCGGGGGTGGCACCGGTCCGACCCAGCCCGGAGAACAGCATGTCCTGGAACGGGTTGCTGCGCCGCCAGTCCGGGAAGAAGTCGAGGAGCCGGTTCATCCCCGGTCGCGGTCGGGGGCGTGCTCGGCGCCGGCGCGCTGCCGGTACCACTTGCGGTTGGCCCCTCGCTTGTTGCTGCCCTCCCGGTTGTCGCCCTTCTCGATCACGACGAGGTTGTGGTAGCAGTGCACCGCCACGATGTGGAGGTCGGTGTACGTCGGCTCGTAGTCCTCCGGCAGGAACTCCTCGTAGTTCAGCCCGTCGACGAGGCGCTTGACCAGTGCCATCGAGGTGCCGGGGTCGTCGAGGTCCAGGCTGCCCTTCCATTCCGGCCAGTAGCTGGTCTGGGTGTCCTCGATGACGTAGAAGCCACCGTCGGCGAGCATCGGGAAGAGGATCTGGAAGCTCTTGATCACGTGGGGTGGGCGGTGGCTGCCGTCGTCGATGACGATGGTCGGCGCGCCGTACCTCGAGACGATCCGCCGCAGCAGCCTGCGGTCGGTCTGCGAGCCCTGGAACGCCTGGATCCGGTGCTGGTTCACGAACGACTTGTCCTGGATGTCCACCCCGACGACCTGGGCGCGGGGGAAGAACCACTTCCACATCTTGAGGGAGGCCCCGCCCTCCCTCTCCCGGGCGTAGCCCCCGATCCCGAGCTCGATCACCACCATCTCGTCGTCGCGCAGGTGGGAGAAGTGGCGCTCGTAGTGGGGCGTGTAGCGGTGCACCCCCCACTTGTCGCTGCCGAACTCCTCGGCCAGCTCGCTCAGGCTCATGCCCAGCAGGCGACGGTCGCGGTCCCGCGGCCCGGGGCCCCGCCCGGCCAGGCGGCGCAGCCGCTGCCACACGCCGGCCGGAACGCGCGGCTTGACGTGGTCGACCGCGAGGCGGCGTACCCCGGCACTCCACCGGCTCGTCGTGGTCACGGCGGGCTACCCGAGCAGGGCGTCGACGAACGCCCCGGCATCGAAGGGAGCCAGGTCGTCCGCGCCCTCACCGAGGCCGACCAGCTTCACGGGTACGCCGAGCTCGCGCTGGACCGCGACCACGATGCCACCCTTGGCCGAGCCGTCGAGCTTGGTGAGCACGATGCCGGTGACGTCGACGATCTCGGAGAACACGCGCGCCTGCACCAGCCCGTTCTGTCCGGTGGACGCGTCGAGGACCAGCAGCACCTCGGTGACGGGTGCCTGCTTCTCGATGACCCTCTTCACCTTGCCGAGCTCGTCCATCAGGTCGGCCTTGTTCTGCAGCCGGCCGGCGGTGTCGACCAGCACCGTGTCGAGGCCACGGTCGACCCCTTCCTGCACGGCCTGGAACGCCACGCTGGCCGGGTCGCTGCCCTCGGGCCCGCGCACCACGTCGACGCCGACCCGCTCGCCCCACGTGGCCAGCTGCTCGACCGCGGCCGCCCGGAACGTGTCGGCGGCACCGAGCACGACCGTGCGGTCCTCGGCCACGAGGATCCGGGCGAGCTTGCCGACGGTGGTGGTCTTGCCCGTGCCGTTGACGCCGACCACCAGCACGACGCCGGGCTTGCCGTCGGCGCCGGAGACCCGGAGCCGGCGGTCCATGTCGGGCCCGACGAGCTGCAGC
>JBAUWD010000203.1:0-13048 GCA_049583575.1 Nocardioides sp. | reverse complement strand
ACAAAACGACAGATGGCCAATTGGGGGGACTGGCCCGGCCGTGCTCTTGGGGGGGTGCACACGGCCTCTGTGCACAATCATGCAACGCGTGGTGGAGGACTGTCTGAGACTTCCTGCCTCATGTTTGTGCAATGCAGAACATTGCAGTCACCACCCGGTGAGCAGGTCCGGGAGCTCGGAGAGCCGGTGGATCACCCCGTCGGGCACTCCCGCCCGGGCACCCTGCTGCTCGGCCGGGATGTCGCTGAGCGGCACGTGTACCGCCCGCATCCCGGCCTGCTGAGCGCCCCAGATGTCGTCGTACAACCGGTCGCCGACGTAGACGCAGGCGGCAGGGTCGTCGACGCCGACCGCGTCCATCGCCGCCCGGAACGCCTCGGGCGCCGGCTTCGTCCAGGGGATCTCGCTGGTGTAGACGTCACCGTCGATGAGGTCGTAGACGCCGTCGCGCTCGAAGAAGTCCACGTGCCACGCGCGCGGCCAGATCGTGTTGGACAGCACGCCGACGCGCAGCCCGAGGTCACGCAGTCGCTCGAGCACGGGTCCGGCCTCGGGGTCGGTACGGGTGTGCGGCTCCCAGAAGGCGCGGTACGCCGTCAGCAGGGCGGGATCGTGCTCGAGCCCCGCCTCCTCGAAGAGGTCACCGATCGTCGCGCTCTGCTGATGGTCGCGCGATCGTCCCCAGACCACCCGTCCGGCCTCGTGCAGCGCGGCTCGCGACGCGTCCCGGTCGTGGCCTGCGGTGGTGACCGCGGCCGCGAGCGCCATCGACTCGGCGTGGAAGTCGATGTCGTGCCAGCGGGTGAGCGTGCCGCCCCAGTCGAAGATCACCGCATCGATCGCCATGCCCGTGACGGTAGCGACCGGGGCCGGAGGGTGGCACGGCACCTGGACGCCGAGTCGGCACATGACGACTCGGCGCGATCTGCGTGTCTGTTTGCGCCGACTCGGCGTGTATCCCGTGTCTGTTTGCGCCGACTCGGCGTCAGGCGCGGACCAGGAAGACCAGGTGGTTCACGACCGCGTCGGCCGCGACCTCCTCGCGCTCTCCGGTACGCCGGTCGCGGACCTCGACCGTCCCGTCGGCGAGGTTGCGCCCGACCACGACGATCGTGGGGACGCCGATCAGCTCGGCGTCCTTGAACTTCACGCCGGGGCTGACCTTGGGCCGGTCGTCGTACAGCACCGTGATGCCCTGCTGCGAGAGCTCGACCGCGATCCGATCGGCGGCGGCGAAGATCGCCTCGTCCTTGCCGGTGGCGACCACGTGGACGTCCGCGGGTGCGACGTTGCGGGGCCAGCACAGGCCCAGCTCGTCGAGGGTGCCCTCGGCGATCGCGGCGACGGCGCGCGACGGACCGATGCCGTAGGAGCCCATGGTCACCGTGACCAGCTTGCCGTGCTCGTCGAGCACGTCGAGCCCGAGCGCGTCGGCGTACTTGCGGCCGAGCTGGAAGATGTGCCCCATCTCGATGCCTCGTGCCGTCTCGAGGACGCCGCCGTCGCAGTTGGGACAGGGGTCGCCGTCGCGGACCTCGGCCACCTCGATCCGGCCGTCGCCGGAGAAGTCGCGGCCGGCGACGAGGTCGAGCACGTGGCTGCCGACGACGTCGGCGCCGGTCACCCAGCGGGTGCCCTCGACGACTCTCGGGTCGAGCAGGTAGCGCACGCCGGCGGGCTTCTTCTCCCCCAGAGCGCCCGGACCGAGGTAGCCCTTGGCCAGGCTGGGACGAGCGGCGAAGTCGGCCTCGCCGAACGGCTCGAACACGGCTCCCTCGCCCAGCTGGGACTCGAGCCGCTTCTCGTCGACCTCACGGTCTCCGGGCAGCCCGATCGCGAGAGCCTCGGTCGTGCCGTCGGGGTAGCGGACGGAGAAGACGACGTTCTTGAGGGTGTCGCCGGCGTGCCAGGCCCGGTCGTCGCGCGGGTACTTCTCGTTCAGGTGGTCGACCAGCGTCCCGATGGTCGGGGTGTCGGGCGTCTGCTCGGCGTGGGCCGCGGGCGCGTCGGCGTATGCCACGGGCGCCGGAGGGCGCACCTCGACGGCCTCGACGTTGGCGGCGTAGTCGCAGTGGGTGCAGCGCACGTAGGTGTCCTCGCCGACGGCGGCCGTGGCCAGGAACTCCTCGGACCTCGACCCGCCCATGGCCCCCGACTGCGCCTTCACGATGACGTAGTCGAAGCCGAGCCGGTCGAAGATCCGGATGTAGGCGTCACGGAACCGCTGGTACGACGCGTCCAGGCCGGCGTCGTCGATGTCGAACGAGTAGGCGTCCTTCATCGAGAACTCGCGGCAGCGGAGCAGCCCGGCGCGCGGCCGCGCCTCGTCGCGGTACTTGGTCTGGATCTGGTACAGCGAGAGCGGCAGGTCCTTGTAGGAGGAGTAGAGGTCCTTCACGACCAGCGTGAACATCTCCTCGTGGGTGGGGCCGAGGAGGTAGTCGGCGCCCTTGCGGTCCTTGAGCTTGAAGATGCCGTCGCCGTAGTCGGTCCAGCGGCCCGAGGCGTCGTACGGCTCCCGGGGCAGCAGCGCGGGGAACAGCAGCTCCTGCGAGCCGATCGCATCCATCTCCTCACGGATGATCGCGTCGATCCGGCGCAGCACGCGCAGGCCGAGCGGGAGCCAGGTGTAGATGCCCGGCGCGCTGCGGCGGATGTAGCCGGCCCGCACCAGCAGCCGGTGGCTGGGCACCTCGGCGTCCGCCGGGTCGTCGCGCAGCGTGCGGACGAAGAGGCTGGACATGCGCAGAACGGTGCTCATGCGGCAAAGCCTAGGGGCGGCCTCGGCGGTGGGTCGACGCGGTTACGGCCGGCGGTCGAGCCTGTCGAGACCCACGGCGGAGGCCCAGGCACCGTCACTGGGTTTCGACCGCTCGCGCGACCTCGTTCCTCGCGCGCGGCTGCTCCGTCAGAACATGATGGTGGCGAAGGTGCCGGTCTGCTCGAAGCCCACCCGCGCATAGGCGCGCAGCGCGGGCTCGTTCCAGATGTTGGCGTAGAGGGACACCACGGGGGCGATCTCGCGCCGGCAGACGTCGGCCACGGCGGCCACCCCGCGCGCGGCCAGGCCCTCGCCGCGTCGCTCGGGGGCCACCCAGACGCCCTGGATCTGCGCGGCCTGCGGGGTCGCGTGGGCCACCTCGGCCTTGAAGACGACGCGATCGCCCTCGATCCGGGCGAACGACCAGCCCAGGCCGATCAGCTGACGCACCCGGGAGCGGTAGATCGTCGCACCTCCGTCCGCCTCGGGGTCGACGCCGACCTCCTCGGTGTACATGGCCACGCACGCCGGGTAGAGCGCCGCGAAGTCGTCGGGTGTGGTGCGTCGTACCGCGGGGTCGGGCTCGACCTCCGGGGGCTGCGTCAGCGCCAGGTGCGGCTGGTCCCAACGGGTCTCGCGGGCCGGTCCCCAGCGGTCGGAGAGTGCGTCCCACAGTGGCCACACCTGTTCCTGCGGGCCGACGATCGTGATCACCGACCGGGGGCGGGTGAGCGCGCGCTCCGCGAACGCGCGGGCGTCGTCGGGGGTGCACTCGACGGGCACGAGGTTGGCCCCGACGTGGCACCCCGCGACCAGGCGGCCCGCGTCGTACCGCCCCCAGATCTCCCCGGCGAGCAGGCGCGGCTCGAGGTTGGTGCTGCGTGCGCGGTACTCGGCGAACGCGTTCACCACCGGGTCGCGGCCGGCCAGGGCCAGGAAGTCCGGCAGGTCGCCGGGACCGAGCACGCTCACTCCCTGGCGGGCGCGGAACCTGGACAAGGTCACTCTCGGAGCCTACGCGCGTCGTACCGGCCGTGAGCCGGTCAGCCTGCGAACCAGTGGGTGTTGTAGACGTCGAGCCCGAAGACGTCGAGCCCGCTCACCGAGGCCATCCCGAGCTTGGGGAGCCCGAAGATCTCCTCGAGCGAGCCGAGCAGTGAGTAGTGGTTGTACGGCGTGGTACTCCAGCTGTCGTGCTTGGTCCACTGCGAGATCACGAGCGCTCCGATCCGGCCGCCGCCCGGCCCGGTGATGCCGGGACCGGTGCCCAGGAGCAGGTTGGGTCCGGGGGACTCGTCGCAGCAGGACGACGAGTCGGAGGCCGGCCCGTCGGACTCGTCGGCGGTGATGACCAGCATGCCGTTGCGCCGGAAGGCGGGCGAGCCCAGGATCCGCGGCGCCCACCTCTTCAGGAAGTCGTCGACCTTGGCCAGCCCACCCGGCTTGCCGTTCGCGCACGGGTCGTCGTGCCCGTCTCGGCACAGGTCGGGCGTGATGTAGCTGAGGTTCGGCGTGCTCTTCACGTGGCGGAGGTTGCTCTTCAGCAGACCCAGCGGGCGCACGTGCTGACGGCAGTAGTCGCGGTTGGCCGTGATCGACCGGAAGTAGACGAACGGGTCGTGGCGGGCGGCGTAGTTGTGCCCGGGTGACGCGTGCTGGGTGGTGTCCGGCGAGCCGAGCTTGGGGTGTGCGCACCGGCGGGGCATCTGCTGCAGGTAGCCCTTCCAGCGCAGGCCCGCCGCGCTGAGCTGCCGCGGCAGGCTCGCCACGCTCTTGGGGTAGACGCACCCGGAGCCGACGGCCTGTCCGGGGTCCTGGTCCGGCCCGCTCGGCACGAACTTCGTGTAGTTCTGGCAGTCCGCCTGCGTCTGGCTGTTCGGCGCCTGTCCCGAGATCTGGGCGAGGTAGTTGGGCAGGGAGTTGTGGGCCGTGCCGTAGTAGTAGTTCAGCAGCACACCCTTCCTGCGCAGGTGCTTGGCGAGGTACGGCGCCTTGCTCGCCGAGCCCCACGTCTCGGTGTAGCCCTTGTTCTCGATGTTGATCACGAACACGTGCCGCACCGGCGGGACGTACGCCGGGCGCGTCGAGGCGGCCGCGGACGCGGAGCCGCCCGAGCCCGCACCGTCGGCGCCCTGGGCGGGCGCGAGATAGCCGCCGAGCGCGAGCACGACGAGAGCCACGGCGCCGCGCAGCAGGACCCCGCCACGTGACCTCATCGGGGCAGGTCCCATCCCGCGGCGCGTGCGGCGTCCCGGATGGCGGGCCATTCGCTGTACTCCGATCCGTCGATGTCGTCGGCCATCGCACAGGCGGACGGGGTGAAGGGGTCGACCGTGTAGGCGGTCGAGCTGGTGTCGGGGTTCGCGAAGTCGAGCGCCGTCGCGAGGTTGTGGGCGTGCTGGTCGCGCGGGGTCAGCGGCTTGAGGCGCCAGCGCCACTCGATCATCTTCAGGATCGAGGTGTGGTCGAAGGTCCGGTGGGAGACGAAGCTCCGCTTCGCGAACGGGGAGATCACGATCGTCGGGACGCGGAAGCCCCGCAGGCTGGTCTTCTTCGAGACGTCGTGGGCGTGCCCCGGGGGCACGTGGTCGAAGAAGCCGCCCCACTCGTCGTAGGTGATCACCAAGACGGTGTTGGCCCATCCCGGCCCGAGGCGCACCGCGTCGTACACGTCGTTCATGAACACCTCGCCGGCCCGGATGTCGGCGTGGGGGTGGTCGTCGTTGGACAAGCCGCTGTCCTCGTTGAGGAACCGCGGGTCGACGTAGCAGACGGCGGGCAGCGTGCCCGCCGCGGCGTCGCCGAAGAAGGTGCCCGGGACCGGCGCCAGGGGGTCGCCGACCTGAGCGATCGGCGGCCCGTGCTTCTGCATCAGGAAGGTGAACGGCACGTCGGAGTAGTAGTACTTGCCGCTGACGCCCTTGGCCTTGAGCCGGTCCCAGATGCTCGTGAGCTTGAACGGCGCACCGGTCGGGATGTCGCTGTTGTGGAGCCGGTCGGTCTGCGCGCAGTGCATGTAGAACCGGTTGGGGTAGGTCTCGGCCATGATCGCCGCGAAGTAGCGGTCGAACGACGTCCACTCCGGGACCGCCCGGCCGAGGAACTGCAGGTCGTCCTGCTCGAAGTAGCCGATCGAGAGGCTGTCGTTGAGACCCGAGCGCAGCCACCCGTTGCACTTCCCGCCGTTCAGCTGGATGCGGCCGCCCTCGTAGCTGTGGTCGGGGTCCTGGAAGCCGCAGCTGGCGAACGCCGTGAGGTGATGGGTCTCGTGGGGGACGCGGTAGCGGTCGAGGTAGGTGAGCCCGGCCTGCTTGCCGTCGGCCTCGGGGTTGACCTGCGGCAGCCAGCCGATCATGTGGTCGAACGAGCGGTTCTCCATCATCAGCACCACGATGTGCTTGATGCCGGACCTGCCCGGCGGGGGGAGCGTGGTCGCGGTGGCGGCCTCCGCGCCCTCTCCCAGCAGCCGGTAGCCACCGGCGGCGGTCAGCAGGCCCGCGGCCCCGGTCGCACCCAGGATGGTCCTGCGCGAAATCGTCACAGGATGAACTATCGGACAGCGACCGCGATAAGTCACCAGCCGACACCCGAAGTTCACGGTTCGGACGGTCACCGGCGCGCCTCGACCTGGGGGGACGCGGGCGGGACCCGCCGATCAGCTGACCGTGATGCTCGCGGCGGAGCCGTCGACCGGCTCCATGCCCTCGGCGATGCGCAGGGCCTCCTCGATCAGGGTCTCCACGATCTGCGACTCCGGGACGGTCTTGATGACCTCGCCCTTGACGAAGATCTGGCCCTTGCCGTTGCCGGACGCCACGCCGAGGTCGGCCTCCCGCGCCTCGCCCGGCCCGTTGACGACGCAGCCCATGACGGCGACGCGGAGGGGCACCTCGAGGCCGTCGAGACCGGCCGTGACCGCGTCGGCCAGCGTGTAGACGTCGACCTGGGCCCGACCGCAGGACGGGCACGAGACGATCTCGAGCCGGCGCGGCTTGAGGTTGAGCGACTCCAGGATCTGGATGCCGACCTTCACCTCCTCGACCGGCGGCGCCGAGAGCGAGACGCGGATCGTGTCCCCGATGCCCCGGCTGAGCAGCGCGCCGAACGCGACCCCCGACTTGATCGTGCCCTGGAAGGCCGGACCGGCCTCGGTGACTCCCAGGTGGAGCGGCCAGTCGCCGGCCTCGGCGAGCAGCTCGTAGGCGCGCACCATCACCACGGGGTCGTTGTGCTTCACCGAGATCTTGAAGTCGTGGAAGTCGTGCTCCTCGAACAGGCCGGCCTCCCAGACCGCGCTCTCGACGAGCGCCTCGGGCGTGGCCTTGCCGTACTTGTCCAGGATCCGCTTGTCGAGGCTCCCGGCGTTGACGCCGATCCGGATCGAGGTGCCGTGGTCCTTCGCGGCCTGGGCGATCTCCTTGACCTGGTCGTCGAACTTGCGGATGTTGCCGGGGTTCACGCGGACGGCGGCGCACCCGGCCTCGATGGCGGCGAAGACGTACTTCGGCTGGAAGTGGATGTCGGCGATCACCGGGATCTGGCTGTGCTGGGCGATCTCGGGCAGGGCGTCGGCGTCGTCCTGGCTGGGGCACGCGACCCGCACGATGTCGCAGCCCGCCGCGGTCAGCTCCGCGATCTGCTGCAGCGTGGTGTTGACGTCTGCCGTCAGCGTCGTGCACATCGACTGCACCGAGATCGGGTAGTCGCTGCCGACCCCGACCTTGCCCACCTTGATCTGGCGGGTCCTGCGGCGCGGAGCGAGCACGGGAGGGGGCGCCTCGGGCATCCCCAGGCTGACGGCGGTCATGGCTCCAGAGTAGGCGCCGACCACAGGGCGGGCGAAGTCGCCAGCGCGGTGGTCGCGCGCCGCACCGACGGTGGTACGACGCTCCGGGCCGCGCCTACGTCAGGTGGACCGGCACCACCAGGTCGCCGACGATCAGGACCACGCCCATCACCAGCAGGAAGCTGGCCACGACGTAGGCGATCGGGAGGAGCTTGGCGACGTCGACGTAGCCTGGGTCGGGGCGACGGCGCAGCCGGGCGATCCCGCGCCGGACGGCCTCCCAGAGGGCACCCGCGATGTGACCGCCGTCGAGCGGCAGCAGCGGGACGAAGTTGAACAGCCCGATGAAGAAGTTGAACCCCGCCACCAGGCCGAGCAGGCTGACCAGCTTGTCCTTGAGCGGGAAGTCGTGGGCCGAGACGGCCTCTCCGGCGATCCGGCCGCCGCCGACGATGCTGACCGGGCTGTTGGGCGAGCGGGGCTTCACCCCGGCGATCGCCTCCGCGACCCCCCAGACCTTGACCGGCAGGGTGCCGAGCGCGACCAGCGACTTCTTCGCGAGCCCCCCCATCTGCTCGACGGTGTAGAGCGCCCCGCCGTGACCGTAGGTCACGACCGGGGAGACGCCGAGGAAGCCGACCGGGGTGAGCTTGGTCGGGTCGTTCACGTCGGTGGGGCGCGGCTCGACCAGCGTGTTGGTGTGGAGCGTGAGGCGCTGTCCCGCGCGATCGACGACGATCGTGGCGCTGCCGGCCTCGTTGCCGCGGATCAGCGTCTGCATCTGGGTCCAGCTGGACACGGGCGTGCCGTTGAAGGAGACGAACCGGTCACCCGGCTCGATCCCCGCCCGGGCGGCCGGGCTGACGGGGTCGGTCTTCCGGCACACGTCGGAGGTGCGGGTGGCCGGGATGACGCACGCCGAGACGGTGCCGACCGTCATGTGGAGGTGCTGGTCGCTGGGGTTGCCCACCGTCGAGAAGAGCCCGAGGAAGACGAAGAACGCGATCAGGATGTTCACGGTGGGGCCACCGGCCATCACGATCACCTTCTTCCACCAGGCCATCCGATAGAAGAGGCGGCCCTCGTCGGCGGCCGTGATGGTCTCCCACTCGGCGGCGCGGGCGTCGGAGACCAGCTGGGCGAAGAGACCGGTGTTGGACTTGCGAACAGTCACGACGCGGTTGCCGTCGGCGTCGTACTCGACCTTGCCGGCGTGCTCGGCGTCCGGCGGGAGCATCCCGACGATCTTGACGTAGCCACCGAGGGGGATGGCCTTCACGCCGTACTCCGTCTCGCCCCTGCGGCGGCTCCAGACGGTGGGGCCGAAGCCGATGAAGTACTGCGTCACCTTCCCGCCGAAGGCCTTCGCCGGGATCATGTGGCCGAGCTCGTGCAGACCGATCGACGCCAGGATCGCGACCACGAACGCCACGACCCCCAGCAGGTACCACAGCGCGGTCATGCGCGGTCCGTGTTCATGCTCGTCCTTCGATCAGGCGGGCGGCCTCGTCGCGCGCCCAGGTGTCGGCGGCGAGGACGTCGTCGACGGTGAGTGTCTGGTTCGAGGGTACGTCGTGGGCCCCCATCACGCCGGCCACCGTGTCGATGATCTCCACGAACCCGAGCCGACCCGCTCGGAACGCCTCGACCGCCACCTCGTTGGCCGCGTTGTAGACCGCCGGCGCCGTGCCGCCGCGCTGCCCCGCCTCGCGGGCCAGGCGTACGGCGGGGAAGGCGCCGTCGTCGAGCGGGCGGAACTCCCAGGTGTTGGCCTGCGTCCAGTCGACCGGTGGAGCGGTGTCGGGCACCCGGTCCGGCCACGCGAGGGCGAGTGCGATCGGGATCAGCATGGTCGGCGGGCTCGCCTGCACCAGCGTCGAGCCGTCGACGAACTCGACCATCGAGTGGACGACTGAGGTCGGGTGGACCACCACCTCGATCCGGTCGAACGGGATGCCGAAGAGCAGGTGGGCCTCGATCACCTCCAGGCCCTTGTTGACCAGCGTGGCGGAGTTGATCGTGATCACCGGACCCATGTCCCACGTCGGATGGGTCAGGGCGTCCTCGACGGTCACGTCGAGCAGCTGGTCGCGGGTGCGGCCGCGGAACGGTCCGCCGGACGCCGTCAGCACCAGGCGGCGTACCTCCTCGGGAGTGCCCGACCTCAGGCACTGGGCCAGCGCGGAGTGCTCGGAGTCGACCGGCACGATCTGCCCGGGCTTGGCCCGCTCGAGCACGAGCGGCCCGCCCATGATCAGCGACTCCTTGTTGGCCAGCGCGAGCGTGTTGCCCGCGTCGAGGGCCGCCAGGGTCGCACCGAGCCCGACCGCTCCCGTGATGCCGTTGAGCACGACGTCCGCCGGGCGGGCGGCCGCCTCCGCCGAGGCCTCGGCCCCGAGCCCGCTGAACGCCGGGGCGAACTCGGCCACCTGTGCGTCGTACCGGTCGCGGTTGCCGCCGCCGGCGGTCAGGGCGACGACGCGGAACCGGTCGGGATGGGCCCGCACGATGTCCAGCGCCTGGGTGCCGATCGAGCCGGTCGAGCCCAGGACGGCGACGTCGCGGCGCGTGGTCATGACGCCATTGTCCACCGTCGTGGCGACCGGCAGGTCCTCAGGGAAGCCGGCTCAGCACCGTCTGGGCCTCGGTGGTGTAGGCATCCCGGCTCGGCGCCGCGGCACCGCGGACGAGGTCGATCAGGTACACGCCGACGCTGCCCTTGAGGAAGGCCAGCCCGCGGGCGTCCACGCCGATCTGCGAGATGTCGGCCTCGACCCACTCGGAGCGGTCCCCGATCCCGTCCCCGGCGGTCAGGTGGACCACGTTCGTCGGCGCCTGGGAGACACCCTTCTGCGCCTCGGCGAGGAGCTGGTCCCACTCCGCCTGCGCGTCCTCGTTGGTGGCCCCCGTCAGCACGATCACCGAGAGGACGTTGGATGTCTGGGCGCCGTACACGCACGCGTGCCGGACCTTGGTCCCCTCCTCCTCGCCCGGTCCGAAGCTCGCATGGGCGAGCGTCGAGGCCTCGCTCCGGGTGACCAGCTGGCACGGGTCGAAGGTGTTCTGCGTGCCCTTGGGTGAGGACGTCGGCGACGACGGAGGCGGGTCGGTGGGAGACGAGGAGCTGGTCGCGTGCGACGCCGGGGGCGTCGCTGCGGTGGGCGGTGCGTCGGCGGCCGTCTTGGCCTTGCCGCCGCAGGCGGTGAGCGTGGCGGCCACCACCACGGCGGCGGCGATCGTGGGTACGGGTCTCATCGGTGGCTCCTTGTCGGTGGTTGCGTCAGTGGACGGTGGTGCGGGTGCAGTGCAGGATCCGCTCGGCGCGGATCCCCGCTCGCTCCGCCACCTGCTGCACCGAGCTCATCGCGCCCTCGAAGAGGAAGAGCACGACGTCGTCGTCGGTGATCCGCAGGGAGCCGAGGTAGCGAACGGGGTCCCCCCGCCCCACCAGCTCGGACGCCGTGCTCACGACCCGGCGGTCGAGGTCGAGGAGCTCGTCCTCGTGCACACCGGGCCAGAAGCACTCCGCGACCCAGTGGGTGCCGCTCGTCCTGGTCACGCCGGGAAGGTACGGCGGCGCCGACGGGCGGGAATCAGGGTTTCCCCTACGGCTGACCCGCTCGGTGGGTCTCGGCCAGCCGGTGGGCCAGCGCCGCACGACGTACGCCGAGCTTGCGGTAGACGCGCGTCAGGTTGACCTCGACGGTCTTCAGGCTCAAGAACGTGCGCTCCGCGATCTCGCGGTTCGTCAGACCCTCCGCGGCGAGCCGGGCGACCCTCTCCTCGGTCGGGGTCAGACTGCCGGCCGACGGGCCGCCGGGGAGCCGCGCCAGCTCGCCGCGGGCGCGCTCGGCCCAGACGGGAGCCTGGAGGTCCTCGAAGGTCACCAGTGCCTCGTCGAGAGCCTCGCGGGCCAGCCGCTTCTCTCGCCGACGGCGCCGGAGCCGGCCCATGAGCAGGAGCGTCCGGGCGCGCTCGAAGGGCATCGGCAGACCATCCAGGAGCTGCCGCGAACGCTCGGCGGCGGCCACGGCGGCCACCAGGTCGCCGTGAGCGGCCAGGAGCAGCCCGTGACAACGGGCGGCCACGGCCCGGGAGCTGCGCCCGTCGGAGGTGGCGGCCTCGTCGTCGAGACGGGCGAGCACCTGGCTGGCCTCCTCCAGCTCCCCGGCCGCGACCAGCGCCTCCACGAAGTCGCCGGCGTGGGCACACACGCGTGGCTCGCGGATCCCGGCCCCTCGCTTCAGCTCGTCGAGGGTCCGCAGATGTCTCACCGCCTGCTCCGGGTCACCGCGTGACAGGGCCACCAGCCCGAGGGCGAGCCGGGCCGGCGCTCCGTCGAGGCCGACCGGGCGTTGCGTGGCATCGGCGTCGAGGACCAGCCGGGCCGTCGACTCGGCCTCGTCCACCAGGCCCAGCCGCGCCAGGGAGACGGCGTGGAAGCCGAGCTCCCAGGGGAGACCGCCCTTCCCCACCGTCTCCTCCGCCCGCTCGACGGCTTCGCGGGTGAGGTCGCGAGCCGCCACGAAGCGGCCGGCCATCAGCTCCGCCTCGGCCATCCAGCCGAGCACCGCCGGCAGGATCGACCGGTTCTCGATGCTCGCGCGGTCGTACATGCCGCGCAGCAGGTCGAGGCCCTCGTCGATGCGGCCGTCGTACGTGAGCAGCCGGCCGACCAGGTCGTCGCCGCGCGAGGCGGTGCGCACCGGTGGGAAGCGTGGCCTGGGTGTGGGGTCGAGTCCTTCGAGGCGCTCCAGGTGGATGCCCAGCCCCGCATGGAACTCCGCCTCGACCAGCGCCGCGCGGACCTGGAAGACCACCTCGGGATCGGGGTGTGACACCCGCTCGACGGCGGTGAGGGCACGCCGGGCTGCGTCCAGCTTGCGGTCGATGTCGTTGTCGGAGATGCGCGAGAGGACCTCGAGCACCTCCGCCTGGAGGAGCGGGTCGGCGGCGGCTTCCTCGGCGGCCTGGACGCCGTACTCCACGGCGCTCTCGAGCGAGCCCGAGATGCGCACGACGTACATGAGGTGGAACAGCGCCGTGGCCCGGAGCACCCCGGCGGGCAGGCTCGCCGCCAGCTCCTCCAGCTCGACGACGGCCGCCCGGGCGTCGCCGGCGCTGTGCAGGAGCCGGCCGTAGGCGATACGTCGTACAGCGAGGGCCTCGGCGTCCGCCGGCGGGGTCAGCCGGCACGCCTGGTGGAGCAGGTCGGCGGCAGCATCGGGCGCTCCCCGGCGCCAGGCCTGTTCGGCGGCTCCCTCGAGGGCGACGGCCACCTGCGCGTCCGGCTCCTCCGCCGCGGTGGCCAGGTGACGCGCCCGCTCCTCCAGGTTGTCGGAGAGCACGGCCATCGCCCGGTGCAGGTCTCGCCGGCGGGCGGCCGGGATCGACCCGTACGCCGCGGCGGCCAGGATCGGGTGGGCGAACCGGACCCGCTCGGCCTCCACCGACACGATGCCCTGACGGGCGGCGGTCTCGAGCGCCTCACGGAGGTCGAG
>JBAUWD010000202.1:0-1530 GCA_049583575.1 Nocardioides sp. | reverse complement strand
CTAGCACTGGGCTCGGGCCGAGATCACGTCGGCGATTCGCTCTGCGGCGCGTCCGTCCCAGAGCGGGGGCGGCTCGTTCGGTGAGTCTCCTCGGGCCGCGAGCTCCGCCGGGATCTTCGCGATCGCCGCGGGGTCGAGGCCGAGCAGGGTGTTGGTGCCGGCGCTGACCGTGACCGGGCGCTCGGTGTTGTCGCGCAGGGTGAAGCAGGGGATGCCCAGGTAGGTCGTCTCCTCCTGGATGCCGCCGGAGTCGGTGAGGACGGCGCGCGAGTCCGCCAGCAGGGAGAGGAAGTCGAGGTAGCCGAGTGGATCGATCAGCGCCAGCCCCGGGTGCTCGGACTCGACGCTCTCCATCATCTTGCGGGTGCGCGGGTGGACCGGGAAGACGACCGGCATCTCGTGGGCGAGGGCGGCCAGTTGTTCCACCGTCCGCGGCAGCAGCGGCCCGTCGACCAGGGCTGGCCGGTGCAGGGTGACGAGGGTGTAGGAGCCGGGCTCGACCCCGAACCGGGCGGCGGCGCCGGCGGCGCGGAAGCGGTCCTCGAGCGCGACCAGGGTGTCGATCATCGTGTTGCCGACCATGTGCATGCGCTCGTCGGCGATGCCTTCGGCGCGCAGATTCGCCACCGCCTCCTCACTATGGAGGAAGAGCAGCTCGGAGAAGCGATCGGCGACGATCCGGTTGACCTCCTCCGGCATCGTCAGGTCGAAGCTGCGCAGGCCGGACTCGACGTGGGCGACCGGTATTCCCAGCTTCACCGCGGTCAGCGCCGCCGCCAGGGTCGAGTTGACGTCGCCGGGGACGACGACCAGGTCGGGGTGCTCGTCGAGCAGCACCGGCTCGAGTCGCTCCATCGTGCGCGCGGTCTGCACCGCGTGGGTGCCCGAGCCGACCTCGAGCATGTAGTCGGGGGCGGGGACGCCCAGCTCCTCGAGGAAGACCTCCGACATCAGCCGGTCGTAATGCTGGCCGGTGTGGACGATCGCGTGCCTGCCCTCGGGCAACCGCGCCCGCAACGCCCCGATGACCGGGGCGGTCTTGACGAAGTTGGGCCGGGTTCCGACCACGTAGACAATCCGCATCGAGGCGCCAGCGTACCCACGCCGGAGGCCGCGACTCCGCGCAGGCGCCGCCGTCTGCTTCAATACCCAGCCCGATGCCGAAGATGAAAAGCCATTCCGGCGCCAAGAAGCGCTTCAAAAAGACCGCCACCGGCAAGCTCCGGGGCCGTCGCGCGTACTCCAGCCACATCCTGGAGAAAAAGTCGCCGAAGCGGAAGCGGAAAATGGCTCGGCCGGTCGAGATCTCCCCGAACGACGCACCGAAGGTGCGCAAGCTGCTGGGGGGCAAGTAGATGGCACGCGTAAAGCGCTCCGTCCACGCGCGCAAGAAGCGCCGCAAGGTGCTCAAGGAAGCAAAGGGCTACTTCGGCCGCAAGCATTCCTCCTACCGCTTCGCCAAAGAGCAGGTGCAGCGGTCGGGCATGTATGCCTACCGCGACCGTCGCAACAAGAAGCGCACCTTTCGCC
>JBAUWD010000201.1:0-5454 GCA_049583575.1 Nocardioides sp. | reverse complement strand
CGAGCGGCCACCAGGCCGCGCTGCGTGCCCTCGCCCGGCGCCCCGAGGCGGCGGCGAAGGACGACGCCTGGCGACGGATCGTCGACCCCTCGGTGTCCAACCGCGACTTCGAGGCCCTCGTGGCCGGGCTCTGGACCCCCGGCCAGGAGGAGATCCTGGCGCCGTACCTGGACCGCTATCTCGAGGACGCGCCGCGCATCGCCGAGCGCGGACAGGCCTTCGCCCGGGAGGCGGCGTTCTCCGTCCCCCGGGTGCCTCTACAGCTCGACCGCCTGCAGCGCCTGCGCGACGACCTCGAGGCCGCCTCGGAGCGGACCGACAACACCGTCCTGCGCCGTGGCTGGCGCGACAGCGTGGACGACTACGACGTCGCACTGCGCGTACGCCGCGCGGGCTGAGCGCGCGTGACGCGCCGGTCAGCTGCTGGGCGCGAAGCTCGGCAGCGTGATCCGGCAGACGCGGAGCGCCTTGACCACCTTCGGGTCGGTGAACCTCAACCCACGCGGGAAGTGGACGGGGCCGCCCGCGTCGGGGGTGGAGACCCCGGTCGGGCCCGTCGGTGTCGGTCCGTGGGTCGCCTGGGCCCAGTGGTCGACGCCCGCAGCCCGGAGGCACGACAGGATGTCGTGCACCTGGGCCGAGGAGTACGTACCGTCGGAGGGGGCGGTCGTGGCCGGGCTGACGGCCGTCGAGCTGCTCGCGCCGGCGCCGCATCCCGACAGCACGAGTGCGGCCAGCGAGATCGCGGCCATGCCCTGGATCGTGCGTCTCATCGGTCATCCTTCCCTGGAACGCTCACCACTCTGACGGCCGAGGGCCCCGGATGGTTCCTCAGCGAGGACGATGTGTCCTGTCGGAGGCGGGACACGTCACGGCCGCGTGCGAGCCGTCTTCGCTAGGCGTGCCCGTCGAACATCGAGGTGACCGAGCCGTCCTCGAAGACCTCGCGGATCGCGCGCGAGAGCAGGGGCGCGATCGACAGGCAGGTCAGCTTGTCGAAGCGCTTCTCGTCGGGGATCGGCAGCGTGTCGGTCACCACGATCTCGGTGACCGCGCTGTTCTTGAGCCGGTCGACCGCGGGGCCGGACAGGATCGGGTGGGTCGCGGCGATGACCACCCCCGCGGCACCGTCGCTGGCCAGCGCCTCGGCGGCCTGCACGATGGTGCCGCCGGTGTCGATCATGTCGTCGACCAGGACGCAGATCCGGCCGCGCACGTCACCGACGACCCGGTGGGCGACGGTCTCGTTGGGGCGATCGGTCCGCCGTGACTTGTGGATGAATGCCAGCGGGGCACCGTCCAGTCGCGCCGACCAGCGCTCGGCGACCTTGATCCGGCCGGCGTCGGGGCTGACCACGGCCAGCCGCTGGTCGCCGTACTTCTCCTTGACGTGGTCGGCCAGGATCGGCAGCGCCATCAGGTGGTCGACCGGGCCGTCGAAGAAGCCCTGGATCTGGTCGGCGTGCAGGTCGACGGTGATCAGCCGGTCCGCCCCGGCGGTCTTGAAGAGGTCGGCCATCAGCCGCGCCGAGATCGGCTCGCGGCCGCGGTGCTTCTTGTCCTGCCGGGCGTAGCCGTAGAACGGCATCACCACCGTGATCCGCTTGGCGCTGGCTCGCTTCAACGCGTCGACCATGATCAGGTGCTCGATGATCCACTCGTTGACCGGAGCCGTGTGGCTCTGGATCACGAAGGCGTCACAGCCGCGGACGGACTCCTCGTAGCGCACGTAGATCTCGGAGTTCGCGAACTGGAACGCCTGGGTCGGCACCAGCCCGATGCCGAGCTCGCTCGCGACCTCCTCGGCCAGCAGTGGGTGCGCCCGGCCGGAGAAGACCATCAGGTGCTTCTTGGTGGTCCTCTTGTTCTTGGCGGTCACAGGTCAGGATTCTCCCCCACCGGCGGCGGCATCCCCAACCTGGGGCGACTCGTCGTCCGGCTTGCGCGTGGCCCGCGCCCGGCCCTCGAGGTTGCGTTGGGGTCCCCCCGACACCGCGAGGGCGCCCGGCGGCACGTCACGTCGTACGACGGCACCGCCACCGGTCATCGCGCCGTCGCCGATCGTCACCGGGGCGACGAACGTGTTGTTGGCACCGGTCTTCGCGCCCTTGCCCACCGTGGTGCGGTGCTTGGCGACCCCGTCGTAGTTGGCGAAGATCGTGCCGGCGCCGATGTTGGTGCCCTCGCCGATCTCGGCGTCGCCGACGTAGGACAGGTGCGGGACCTTCGCGCCGTCCCCGATGACGGCGTTCTTGGTCTCGACGAAGGTGCCGATCTTGCCTCCGGCACCGAGCGTCGTCGCGGGTCGGAGGTAGGCGAAGGGGCCGACGGTGGCACCGCCGCCGATCACCGCGAGCTCGCCGTGCGCACGCACGACGCGCGCGCCCGGGCCGACCTCGCAGTCCTTGAGGGTCGTGTCGGGCCCGATCACGGCGTCGTCGGCGACGACGGTCGCGCCGAGCAACTGGGTGCCGGGCAGCAGCACGACGTCCTGGCCGAGCTCGACGGCGGAGTCGATCCAGGTCGTCGCGGGGTCCATCACGGTCACGCCCGCACGCATCCAGCGTTCGAGGATGCGCCGGTTGAGCACGTGCCCGAGGTTGGCCAGCTGGACCCGGTCGTTCGCGCCCTCGGTCTGGATGACGTCGTCGAGGGGGAAGGCTCCGACGGTCAGGCCCGCCTCGCGGGCGAGTCCCACGATGTCGGTGAGGTAGTACTCGCCCTTGGCGTTGTCGTTGCCGATGCGCGGCAGCGTCTCGACGAGGAACTCGGCGTCGAAGGCGAAGATCCCCGACCCGATCTCGTGGATCTCCCGCTGCTCGGGCGTCGCGTCCCGCTCCTCGACGATGGCCTCGACGTCGCCCTCGGTGTTGCGGACGATCCGGCCGTACCCGAAGGGGTTCTCCACGACCCCGCTGAGCACGCTGACCGCGCTCTGCGCCGCCTCGTGCTCCTGGGCGAAGTCCCGCAGGCTGTCGCCGCGCAGCAGCGGGGTGTCGCCGTACACGACCAGGACGGTGCCGGACGACGTACCGGCTGCCTCGACCGCGATGCGTACGGCGTGCCCCGTGCCCTGCTGGTCGTCCTGGACCGCGAGCACGACGTCCGGCAGCAGCGACCGGATATGCGGACCGACCTGCTCGCGCTGGTGACCGACCACGGCGACGACGCGGGCCGGCTCGAGTGCCTGCACCGCGTTCAGCACGTGGCCGATCATGCTGCGGCCGCCGATCTCGTGCAGGACCTTCGCCGTCTTCGACTTCATGCGGGTGCCGCCGCCCGCCGCCAGCACGATCACGGTGAGGTCTGTGGGCATGGGGTCCAACCTAATCCCCGACGTGGACCCCACCACCATCGTCCGGCCGGGCAATGTGCTGCCCCGCCTGGCAGGCCCTAGCCTTGTGCACCTATCCCCGGTTGGTCTGCCGGGCAATGTGCTGCCCCGCCTGGCGGGCCCTAGCCTTGTGCACCTATCCCCGGTTGGTCTGCCGGCAGGGCCCGCCTGACTTTGAATCAGGACTAGCGACGTAGGTTCGACTCCTACCCGGGGAGCCGCATCTCCTGCGGTGCTGTGGCCGGTTCTGCGGTGTTGTGCCGGCAGTTCCGCGGTGATAACCCCGCGTTACCTGAGTGCCCGCCGGGCTAGGGTCGCGGCATGGACCTGCCCGTGATGCCGCCGGTGCGGCCGATGCTGGCCAAGAGCGTCAAAGGGATCCCGGACCCGGGGAAGTTCACGGTCGGCCACGTCACCGGGCTGAGCTTCGAGCCCAAGTGGGACGGGTTCCGCTGTCTGGTGTTCAAGGACGGCGACGAGGTCGAGCTGGCGAGCCGCAACACCAAGCCGCTGACCCGCTACTTCCCCGAGGTCGTCGAGGCGATGCGGACCCAGCTGCCCGACCGCTGCGTGCTCGACGGCGAGATCTTCGTGGCCCTGCGCGGTGAGGACGGCGTCGACCGGCTGGAGTTCGAGACCCTGCAAGAACGCATCCACCCGGCGCAGAGCCGGATCGAGATGCTGGCCGAGAAGACGCCGGCCGGGTTCGTCGCGTTCGACCTCCTCGCCCTCGGGGACGACTCGTACGTCGACCGGCCGTTCGGCGAGCGCAGAGCAGCCCTCGAGGAGGCGCTGACCGGTCTGCACGGCCCCTGCTTCCTGACCCGCACGACCACCGACACCGGGCTGGCCGAGGAGTGGTTCCACCAGTTCGAGGGCGCCGGGCTCGACGGGGTCGTCGCCAAGCCGCTGGGCGCGCCGTACGCCGAGAACGCCCGCACCATGCTGAAGATCAAGCACGAGCGCACCGCCGACGTGGTCGTCGCCGGCTACCGCGAGCACAAGACCAGCACCCCCGAGCGGCCGCTGCTCGGCAGCCTGCTCCTCGGCCTGTACGACGGCGAGCAGCTCCAGCACGTCGGCGTCAGCGCCAGCTTCACCGAGTCGCGCCGCGCCGAGCTCATCGAGCAGCTCCAGCCGCTCGTCGTACCCCTCGAGGAGCATCCGTGGGGTCGATGGGCGGAGTTCCTCACCGCCAACCCCGACCGCGTGCCCGGCACCCAGAGCCGCTGGAGCCAGGGCAAGGACCTCAGCTTCACGCCGCTGCGCCCCGACCTGGTGATCGAGGTCGCCTACGACCACATGGAGGGACGCCGCTTCCGGCACACCGCACAGTTCCGCCGGTGGCGTACCGACCGCGACCCCGAGAGCTGCGGCTACGACCAGCTCGACGAACCCGTCTCCTACGACCTCACCGACGTGCTCGGCGGCTAGGCTTTCGGCGCCACGGATCCGCGAGCCACGTCCCCGGGAGCCCTCATGAGCGAGACCTACACCGTCGTCCTGCTGGTCGAGCAGGCGCTGTCGGCGGCCGATGCCGCCCAGGTGCGGTCGCTGCACGAGGGGCTCGACGCCGACGTCCGCTACCACGTGCTGTTCCCGGCCGAGGACGCCGCGGCGCGGATCGAGGCCGCGATGAGCGCCGTCGGCGGCGACGCGGTCGGCACCCCGTCGGCGCCGATGAGCGCCGAGGACCTCGAGACCGTCCGCGAGGAGACCGAGCGGCAGTCGGCCCGCGACCTGGCGGCGACCCTGGAGGCGCTCCACGCCGCGGGGGCGTCCGCCGCGGGCGAGGTGGTCGACGACGATCCCATCAGGGCGCTCTCGGCGGCCGTCTCCCAGGTCGACGGGCGCGAGGCGATCATCCTGACCCGCTCGCACGTGGTCTCGGAGTTCTTCCACCTCGACTGGACCTCGCGCGCACGCCGGGCCATCGGCGTCCCCGTGCTCCACCTGCTCGAGCACGAGACCTTCGACGAGCAGGCGGGCAGCGGCGAGGGCGTCACGGGCCTGTGACACGGGTGCACTTCGACGGTACGGCGCGCGTCGCGAGCGGGACCCTCCCGACGCCCGCCGTGACGCCGTACCGGGTGCGCGTGGCCGGCGGGCGCCTGCGTCTG
>JBAUWD010000200.1:0-7176 GCA_049583575.1 Nocardioides sp. | reverse complement strand
CGCAAGGAGGACGCGGTCCGGGCCGGCGCCGGCGTGGTCTGGCACGCGCGCCCCGGGGACGACGTACACGAGGGTGAGCCGCTGCTCACGCTGCTCACCGACGACGAGGACCGGTTCGACCGCGCGCTGGAGGCCCTCGACGACGGCTTCGACATCGGCGCACGCTCGTCGTACGCCCGGCAGTCGCTGGTGATCGACCGCATCGGCTGAGGCCCCGGAGCGCGGCCCGGGGGGTCTCGACGAGCTCGACCGCCGGGACGAGCTCGACCGCCGGGACGAGGTCGACCGCCGGGACGAGGTCGACCCGCGTCGACACGGGCCGTTGGTCCCTCGACCGAACCGATCGCGCCGAGCGAGCATCGGAACAGACGACGCGCTGTGCCCCACAGAGGTCGTCACCGTGCAACGAGGTCGTCACCTCCGGAGGTGACGGCCACCAGGGAGGTCTTCGATGTCCGCACGTCATGCACGCGCGATCGGGTCGGCGCTGTCCGTGCTGGTCGTCTTGAGCGCGACGTTCGCGCTGGCTCCGTCCGCGTGGGCCGCGCCGCCGTCCAACGACAACCGCGGGGACGCCGTCAAGGTCCATCCGCCGGAGTCGCTGCACGGGACGCTGGTGGACGCCACGTTGGAGCCCACCAACGACTTCAGCCAGTGCGGGCCGACCGACGGGTCGGTCTGGTACCACTTCACCGCGCCCGATCGCGGCTCGATCGTGATCCAGCTGGACGCAGGCGGCCAGATGGATGCCACCGTCGACCTGTTCAAGCAGGTGCGGTCCAAGCTGACCTGGGTCGACTGCGGTGCCACCGACTCCCAAGGCGACCTCACGGTCGACCACGACGGGCTGGAGGCCGGCTCCGACTACGCGGTCCGGGTCGCCAACGAGACCGGCTCGGTGGCCGACTCCTTCAAGCTGCGCGTCCTGGTGCCCACCGCGCCGCCCGAGCCGCCCGGCCGGCACCTGCCCCGCAAGGGCGTCCGCAACCACGTGGACCGCGTCCTGAACCCGGGCGACGCGTACTGGACGAAGATGAAGGCCGGTCGCACGATGCGACTGAGCCTGCGGACCAAGCACTGCACCTCCCTGGAGGTCTTCGGCCCGGGGACGAAGAGCTTCAGCGAGGAGGCTCCCGAGCGCCGGCTCCCCTGCGGTGGGTTCGGCCTGTTCACGCCCACGGAGACGGGCCGGCACTACCTCGTGGTGCGGGCGGCGCGCGACCGCGACGTGCAGCACTACCGGCTGCGGGTCGCACCGGCCGGCCGCGACGACACCGTCCCCGGCATCCCGCTGCACAACCACGCCCGGGTCAGGGGGAGCGTCAACGGCGGTCTCGACTCCCGCGACCTCTACCGGTTCGACGTGACCCACCGCAGCGCGCTCACGCTCTCGCTGTCGGGGGCGCCGACGATGACGCTCGTGCGGGACGACGGAGCGTTCATGGGCGGCGGGAACCTGATCGACAGGCATCTCCGGGCGGGCCGCTACTTCGTCGCCGTGTCGGGGTCCGGCGGGTACACGCTGAGGCTGGCGCTGAGGACCATCACGCGCGCCACGCTGCTGGTGAACGGCCGGCACGTGGCCACGATCGGCCCCCGGGCCACGGCCCGGCTCTGGCTCCGGGTGCGGCCCCTGGTGGCCGGTCCGAGCCTGATCACGGTCCAGCGGTTCGACCCGATCGAGGGCTGGCAGTTCCTGCGGAACTTCCACCCACGCGTGGCCAGGGGCTCGGCGCGGGTCAGGTTCCACCCGCCGAGCGTCGGGCGCTACCGGGCCTTCGCGACGTACCAGGGGTCCCGCGACGCCGCCCCCACGAGCACGGGACTCGCGCGGCTGCTCGTGCAGCTTCCACTGGGTCACTAGCCCTGCGCCGCGGGCGCTCGAGCGTCAGGGGAGCAGGAGGACGACGGTCTCGGCGACGCAGGCGGGCTTGGCCTGACCCTCGATCTCGATGACGTGGCGGAGGGTCAGCTGCTTGCCGGCGGGAAGGTCGGTGACCTCGCCCAACGTGACCCGGTCGCGGATGCGCGAGCCGACCCGTACCGGATGCGGGAAGCGCACCTTGTTGACGCCGTAGTTCAGCTTCGCTCCCGGCGTCTCCAGGGAGAAGACCTGGCTACCGAGGAGAGGGACCAGCGAGAGCGTGAGGTAGCCGTGGGCGATCGTGCCGCCGAAGGGTCCGGAGGCGGCACGCTCCACGTCGACGTGGATCCACTGGTGGTCGCCGGTCGCCTCGGCGAACCGGTCGACGCGGTCCTGGTCGATCTGGAGCCAGTCGCCGACCCCCAGCTCCTGGCCGGTCAGGTCGGCGAGCTCGTCGAGCTGGTCGAGGATGCGCATGTGATCTCCTGGGTCAAGCGGTCGCCGTCTCGACGGGCTCGACCGACGGCCGGGCTCGACCGACGGCCGGGCTCGACCGGCCGTGCGATCGGTCTGACAGGCTGGGGACATGCCCGAACCTACCCGCGACGAGATCCGGCGGGCCCCGAAGGTCCTGCTGCACGACCATCTCGACGGCGGGTTGCGACCCCAGACCGTGCTGGAGCTGGCCGAGCAGTACGGCCATCCGCTGCCCGCAGCCGACGCCGACTCACTCGGCCGGTGGTTCGCCGAGTCCGCAGACTCCGGTTCGCTGGTGCGCTACCTGGAGACGTTCGACCACACCGTGGCGGTGATGCAGACCGAGGAGGCCATCGAGCGGGTGGCACGTGAGTGTGTCGCCGACCTGGCCGCCGACGGCGTGGTGTACGCCGAGGTGCGCTACGCCCCTGAGCAGCACGTCGGAGCCGGGCTCGCCCTCGACCAGGTGGTCGGTGCGGTCCGGTCGGGGTTCGACTCCGGGATGGCCGACGCGGGCGGGCGGATCGTCGTACGCCAGCTGCTCACGGCGATGCGTCATCAGGCGCGGTCGCGGGAGATCGCCGAGCTCGCCGTGGCCTGGCGCGACGAGGGGGTCGTGGGCTTCGACATCGCCGGGGCGGAGGCCGGGTTCCCCCCGACCCGGCACCTCGACGCCTTCGAGTACCTGCAACGGCAGAACTTCCACTTCACGATCCACGCCGGCGAGGCCTTCGGGCTGCCGTCGATCTGGGAGGCGATCCAGTGGTGCGGCGCCGACCGGCTCGGGCACGGGGTCCGGATCGTCGACGACATCACCGTCGACGACCGGGGCGTCGCCCGGCTCGGCCGGCTGGCGGCGTACGTCCGCGACAAGCGCATCCCCCTGGAGCTCGCGCCGGCCTCCAACGTCCAGACCGGCGCCGCCGCGTCGATCGCCGAGCACCCGATCGGCCTGCTCACCGACCTCCGGTTCCGGGTCACGGTCAACACCGACAACCGGCTGATGAGCCGGACCTCGATGACGAGCGAGATGCTCGCCCTGGTCGAGGCCTTCGGCTACGGCCTCGAGGACCTGCGCTGGTTCACCATCAATGCGATGAAGTCGTCGTTCCTGCCCTTCGACGAGCGGCTGGCGATCATCGACGAGGTGGTGAAGCCCGGGTACGCCGCCCTGGCCGGCTCGTCCGCCTGACCGGCTCCTCTCGTGGCCGATCGGGCGGACGACCCCGTCAGGCGGAGGCGGTGGAACGAGCGAGGTCGCGGATCCGGGATGCCGCCTCGCGGGTGGGCACGACGGTGCAGCCGTGGGCTGCCGCGTCCGCGACCACCCGCCGCTGGTCGCGCATCAGCGCCCAGCCGCGACGGAGCAGGACCAGGGGCGGCTTGCGGTGCTCGCGCAGGTCACGGGTGAGCCGCCGCCAGAAGGTCACCAGCGGGTGCTGGCCCAGGCACAGCGCCACCGCCAGGACGCCCTGCTCCCCGCAGGCCGATACCACCTCCTGGGCGAAGATGCCCTCCGCCACGAAGAGCCCGGCACCTCCCAGGTCGACCTGGTGCGTCCCACTGGGTCCGTTGCGCGCGATGTCGTAGACCGGCGCCACGGTACGGCCGTTGCGCGCCAGCTCGCAGATGGCACGGACGGCCTCGTCGAGGTGCCACGAGCGCGGGTCGTCCCAGTCCACGAGGCCGGTGTTCGCGCCGGAGGCGATCCGGGGGAGTGCCGGGTCGTCGCCGCTGCGGTAGAAGTCGTCGAGCCGGAGCACGGGCAGCCCGGTCGAAGCGGCCAGATGGGACTTCCCGGCACCCGAGGGCCCGGCCAGCACCACGACTCGGGCCGCGGCCGGACGGGGAAGCACCCTCGTCATTGTGCCGGACCGAGCGGGAGGCACGACGACCGGCCGTCTTCGGCGTTCGCCTGCGAACCGGGCTCGGGATGTCGATACTGGTCCATGGGTTCGCGCGTCGGCGCGACGGGGCGCCCAGGGGTGCCCGTGGGACGTCCAGGGGGACACATCGCATGCGCAGGTCATGGAGCGTGGGGCCACGCCTCCGCTCGGCGCTCGCCGTCGGGCTGTCGACCGCCGTGCTGCTCCCGGCCACGGCCTCGGCCGCGATGGCGCCCGGCCCGGGGTCCGGAGCTGCGTCCGGTGCGGCGTCCGGCACCGTTCCCGGAACAGCGGCCGCGGCCGGACACCGCAAGCCGAAGGTGATCAAGGTCAAGGTCGACCCGCGGATGTTCGGGGTGCACGACATGGTCCGCAGCTCGCTCACCCGCGCCGGCACCGGCTCGATCCGCCTCTGGGACTCCTTCACCACCTGGCCCGACCTGCAGTCCGGCGGTCCCGACACCGACTTCACCCGGCTCGACGAGATCGTCCGCAAGGCGCACGCCAACGGCACCGAGGTCACCCTCGTGCTGGCGTTGACCCCCGCCTGGGCGGCCGCCTCGCCGGACCACACCGCGCCGACCGACGCACCGCACCTGGCCGCGTTCAAGGCCTTCGTCACCGACGTGATGACCCACTACAAGAACTTCTTCGGCAAGGGCAAGCGCGGGATCGCCAACTACCAGGTCTGGAACGAGGCCAACATCAGCACCTTCTGGACCGGTACGCCGACCCAGATGGCGCAGCTGCTGAAGACGACCTGGCAGGTCCGCAACAAGGTCGACCCCGGCGCCCGCGTGATCGCGCCGTCGATGGTCGCCCGGCTCGGCTACGAGCAGACCTGGATCAAGAAGTTCTACGCGCTGAAGGTCGGCGGCAAGCCCGTCTGGAAGTACGCCGACGCCCTCTCCTTCAGCCTGTACCCGCTCGACACCTACCCCTCGGGATCCAAGACCCGCCCGGGCATCCCGGAGGACGCGATCGCGCTGCTGCACACGGTGCAGGGGCTGCTCGCCAAGGACAAGGTGCCCTCCAGCATCCCCAAGTGGGACAGCGAGGTGAACTACGGCCTGCGCGCGGGCGCGCTCGGTGGCACCGCCGCCTCGCCGATCTCGAACGGTCGGCAGGTGGCCTACGTGATGCGCACCTACCTGCTCAACGTGGCCGCCGGTCTGCAGCGGGTCTACTGGTACGCCTACGACATGGGTCTGCTCGCCTCCGGAGGGACGCTGGGGAACACGCTCCTCACCGACCCCGCGCACCGCACGGACGGCATCCTGACGCCCGCCGGCAAGGCGTTCACCCGGGTCCAGTCCTGGATGCGCGGCACCCTGGTCGGTACGTCGTCCAAGCGGCCGTGCGCGGCGGACCGGCGCGGCACCTACACCTGCGTCGTCCAGTACGCCAAGGGCAAGGGCCGCATCTACTGGAACCCGAACAGGACCGTGAAGGTGACGCTCGTGAAGTCCGCGAAGAAGCGGGTGGACGAGTACGGCCACGCCGGCTCGGTCAGGGGCGGCAAGCGGATCAAGGTGGGCTACGCACCGGTCCTGGTGCGCTCGACACACTAGGCACGCCCTGGATGCGCGCAGCGCCGGTCACCCCGTACCCTGAGTCCGGGAACACGACCGGGGGGACCGTGACATGAGCCCAGTGGGGGTACGCCGCGCTGTCTGCGCGCTTCTCGCCTGCCTGCTGGCCGGTCTGCTGGCCGGGCCGGTGGCGCCGGCCGCCGCGCACGACGTACGCGTGCGGCACACGCTGTTCGGGGTGCACGACGGCTCGGGGCAGTCGATGGCTCTGGTCCACGAGGGCAGCGTGCGCCTGTGGGACGTCGGCGTCCGCTGGCTGCAGATCGAGAAGACCCCCGGCCTCTACGACTGGACCCGCCTGGACGCCCTGGTCACCGCCGCACAGGCGGCGCACGTCGAGGTGACGTACGTAGCGGCCATGACGCCGTCGTTCTACGCCCCGCTGCCGAGCCTGCCGCCGGACCGGCTCTCCCACTACCGCGACTTCCTCACCGCGCTGATGGAGCGGTACCGGAGCTTCCACGGGGAGCGGGGCATCGCGGCCTACCAGGTGTGGAACGAGGCCAACATCTCCAACTTCTGGACCGGCACCCCGCACCAGATGGCGCAGCTGACCAGGACCATGGACGAGGTGCGCGACGCGGTCGACCCCGACGCCCAGGTGGTCTCCGCGCCGCTCACCTCCCGGTTGCCCTACCAGGTCAAGTGGCTCCAGCGGTTCGAGGCCCAGCGGCTCCATGGCATCCCGGTCTGGCACTACTTCGACGTGGCGGCGCTGAACCTCTACCCGCTGCCGTCGTACGACGGCCGACCCGGCACCCCGGAGGACGCGATCGCCCAGCTGCGGTCGATCCGCGAGGTCATGAGCAAGGCGGGCGTGCCGAGATCCCTGCCGATCTGGAACACCGAGGTCAACTACGGGCTCCAGACGGGGGTGCTGGCCGGGCACCCCGCCGATCCGATCCCCGAGTCGCGGCAGGCGGCCTACGTGATCCGCACCTACCTGCTCAACGCGGCCAACGGCGTCGACCGGGTGTTCTGGTACCGCTTCGACATGAACACCCTGCCGCTCTCCGCGGGTGGCGGGACGCTGGGCAACACGATGCTGTCCGAGCCGGCGGATCACAGCCGGCTCACCCGAGCGGGGCGGGCCTACCTGCTGGTCCAGGAGTGGATGCAGGGCAGACTCAAGGGCTCGAAGGGCCACGGCCCGTGCCGGACCGACCGCCACGGTACCTACACGTGCGTGGTGCGGGGCTCCTCGATGACGCGCCGCATCTACTGGAACCCGCTCCACCACGCGCACGTGCGGCTCGCCAAGCACGCGCGTCACCTGCAAGACGAGCTCGGCGTCGTGTCCGGGGTCAAGGGCGGGTCGTCGCTCCGCGTCGGGTCCGAGCCGGTGATGGTCAGCCGC
>JBAUWD010000199.1:0-3832 GCA_049583575.1 Nocardioides sp. | reverse complement strand
CGCCTCCAGGTCACCCGGTACGTCGAGCTCGCCGGTCACGTAGGCCTGGGCCGCGCCGAGCTCGCCGGGGTGCCAGAGCAGCCGGCGCAGCGCGTCGGACGACCGGAGCTCCACCACCGGTGCGTCGTCCGGCCCGGCCTCGGACCCGTCCCATGCCCGCAGTCGTACCGGCAGCTCGCCGCCGACGAAGGGCTCGACCGCGGCGGCGAGCCTCGGCGCCACCCCGCCGTCCGTCGTACGACGGGACGCCACGCCGGCGCTCATGCCCGGGCTCCCCGGTCGAGCACCAGCTGGTTCACGTCGATGTAGCCGGAGCCGAAGCCGGCCCGGGAGTAGTCGAGGTAGAAGTGCCACATCCGGACGAAGGTCTCGTCGAAGCCGAGCCGCAGCACGGCCCCACGCCGGGCCAGGAGGCGCTCGTCCCACTGGCGCAGGGTCTCGGCGTAGTGCGAGCCGAACGACAGCCGGTCGGCGATGCGCAGCGTGGTGTGGTCGCGGGTGATCCGGTCGATCGCCTCGACCGAGGGCAGGAAGCCGCCCGGGAAGATGTACTTGTTGATCCAGGTGTAGGTGTTGCGGGTCGCCAGCATCCGGTCGTGGCGCATCGTGATCGCCTGGATGCCGACTCGACCCCCGGGCGCGAGCAGCCGGTCGAGGATCTCGAAGTACCCGGTCCAGAAGTCGTAGCCGACCGCCTCGATCATCTCCACCGACAGCACGGCGTCGTACGCCGCGACGTGTGGCGATCCGGTCGTCACCAGGGCGCGGTAGTCGAGCAGCTCGACGGTCACCCGCTCCGACAGGCCGGCCCTCGCGATCCGGCGCTCGGCGAGCTCCTTCTGCCCTGTCGACAGCGTGATCGAGTGCACCACCGCGCCACGGCCGGCGGCACGGATCGCCAGCTCGCCCCACCCCGTGCCGATCTCGAGCACGCGGCTGCCGGCGCCGACGCCGGTCCGGTCGAGGAGGCGCTCGATCTTGCGCGCCTGCGCGTCGCCGAGGTCACCGCCGGGCTCGGGAGCCGCCATCAGCGAGTGGCCGTCCGCCGGCACCTGCTCGGTCGGGAACAGGGCGCAGGAGTAGCTCAGGCCGGGGTCGAGGAACAGCTCGAACAGCTCGTTGGAGAGGTCGTAGTGGTGGGCGATGTTGCGTCGCGCGTTGGCGCGTGTGCTGCGCTCGTGGCGCGGTGGGCGCAGCACGGCGATCGCCCGCAGCCGCTGCAGGCCACGGGGGACCAGCGTCGGCAGGTCCGCGGCCAGGACCTGGAGGAAGCCGCCGAGGTCGTCCGCGTCCCAGGCCCCGGTCAGGTAGGCCTCGCCGAAGCCGATCAGCACCCCGCGACCGAGCCGCGCGAAGAACTCCTCGGGGCGGTGCACGGTCATCGACGGCCCGCCGGTCCCCAGGGTCCGGCCCTCGAGATGGACGCTCACCGGCAGACGTCGTACGCCGGCGACGAAGAGGCGGCGCGCCACGGCGGCCGAGACCGTCGTCCGCGGGCCGGAGGGGACGCGGGCGAGGTCGGGCCACTGGTCGAGCGCCGGGCGGCTGAGGGAGGTCGTCATCGGGCGGTCTCCTCGTCGGAAGGTCGGGTGTGGACGGGCGTACGTCGCAGCCAGAGCGCGATGCCGTGGGCGCGGATGAGCGCCGCGCCGCGAAGGGCCGCCGGGGCGGCGCGCCAGGGCGAGGCCTCGGTACGACGCCCGGTGAGCGAGGCGCTGAAGCGCGCACCGTCGTCGGTGTTCAGGGTGATCGCCACGTCGAGGTCGTCGCCGGGCACCGGCACCGCGACGTCGTACCACCCGTCGGTGCCGTGGAACGGCGACACGTACAGCGCCTTGTCGACCCGGGCGCGACCCTGTCCGTCGGGATGGACGAGGTAGGCGTGGCGGCCGCCGTAGGTGTTGTGCACCTCGATGACCACGCCGGCCAGGTCACCGTTGCGGTCGAAGCACCAGAGGACGCTGATCGGGTTGAAGCAGAAGCCGAAGGCACGGGCGTTGGCCGCCATCAGCACCCGCCCGCCCGTGAGGTCGACTCCGTGCTCGGCCAGGAACGCGTCGACGTTGGCCCGGATCGTGGCGTCGGGCGAGCCGAGGTGGTCCCGCGCCTCGAAGCGGCCGAGCCGGCCGTGGTCGGGGAGCGTGTCGAGGTCCACCAGCCACACGTGCGACCGGTGCTCGAAGTGTCTGTGGAACGGGCGGCGACGGGTGTGGCGGATCCGGACTCCGAACATGCCCTGCCCCGGCAGCTCGCGACGGTCCCAGGACAGCCCGAGGTGCGCCGCCGCCGCGACGCCCGAGCGCGCCCCGTCCTCGTGGAACCCCCAGCCGTGGTAGGCGCCGGCGAAGGCGACCCGGTCGGTCGTCAGCTCCGGCAGGCGGCGCTGGGCTGAGACGGCGGCGAGGTCGTAGATGGGGTGCGCGTAGTCCATGACGGCGATGACCGCGTCGTCGTCGACGAGATGCCGCCCGTTGAGGGTCACGAGCAGCGGGTGCTCCTCGGGGAGCCCTTGCAGCCGGTTCATCCAGTACGTCACGACCGGCCCCGGACCGTCGGCGGGGGTGAGGTGGTTCCACGAGGCCCGGGCCTGGCGGGCGCGCGGCAGGAGGCCGGCGTCGCGGTGCAGGACGGTCTCGTTGCGGGAGTACCGGAACGCCCCCAGCACCTCCTTCTCGAGCGGGGTCGCGTCGTCGAGCAGGGCCAGCGCCTCGTCGGCGTGGGTGGCGACGACGACCCGGTCGTAGTGGGCCCTCATCCCGGTCCCGTCGGTGACGGTGACCCCGTCGTCGTCCCGGGTGATGCCGGCGACGCCGGCGCCGACCCGCACCGCGGGCAGCCGGGCGGCGATCGCGTCGACGTAGGTCGCCGAGCCGCCGACGACCGTCATCCACTGCGGGGAGTCGCTGACGCTGAGCATCCCGTGGTTGGCGAGGAACCGGAACAGGTAGCGCGCCGGGTAGTCGAGGGCGTCGCCCGGGCCGCTGGACCACACGCACGAGACGAGCGGGACGGCATACAGCTCGACGAAGGAGCTCGGGTAGTCGCCGGCCGCGATGAACTCCCCGTAGGTCGTCGCGTCGGTGTCGTCGCTCTCCAGAAGGAAGGCGCGGGCGGCGGCCTGGAAGCGGCGGACCGCGAGGAGCATCGAGAGGTAGTCGCGTCGGGCCAGCTGGCTCGGGCGGGCGAGCAGGCCGCGTAGCCCACGGCCGCCGGCGTACTCGATCCCGGCCCGCTCGGCCCGGATGCTCATGCTCATCTCGGTGTTGCGGGTCTCGATGCCGAGCTCGCCGAACAGCCGCCGCAGCAGCGGGTAGGTGCGGTCGTTGTGGACGATGAAGCCGGAGTCGACCCGCAGCTCGCGCTCACCGCCGACCGGGACGGTGTGCGTGTGGGCGTGCCCGCCGAGCCGGTCCTGCGCCTCGTAGAGGGTGACGTGGTCGCGGCGGGAGAGCAGGTATGCCGCCGTGAGACCGGAGACCCCGGCGCCGATGACGGCGACCCGCCCGGCCTCGACGATCGAGGGGGCGGGCGGTGACGGGGAGAGCGTGGGTTCGGTCATGGACATGATGTTAAAGGTTTGTCGAAGGTTATGTCAAAGGTTTGTATAAAGTTGTTCGACCGTCTACGGTGGCCGTCATGAGTGGTTCGGCGCCGCGCGGCATCCGGATCGGTGAGCTGTCCAAGCGCACCGGTGAGACCTCCCACGTCCTACGGGCCTGGGAGGACCGCTACGGCCTGCTCCGCCCGTCCCGGACGGCTTCGGGCTACCGGCTCTACGGCCCCGAGGACGAGCTCCGGGTCCGGGCCGTCATCGCCCTGCGCGCCCAGGGGA
>JBAUWD010000198.1:0-1625 GCA_049583575.1 Nocardioides sp. | reverse complement strand
CTGCTGTACCACGGCGGCCCCATGATGAGCACCCAGAAGACCGGTGACAAGGTCGTCGTGACGCCCATCTTCTGGGAGCCGCCCGGCCTCGAGATGACGGCGAGCTACAAGTCCGTGATCACGACCTACCTGCAGGGCCTGGCCGCCGACAGCGGCAAGCTCAGCAACGTGTTCTCGAGCATGTACCAGTACTCCGGCAGCAACGGCGCCATCAACTACAAGATGAAGATCGGGACCCCGATCAGCGACACCACCGCACTTCCCGCCGACGGCTGCACGCTGCAGGCAGGCGACACCACCGACATCTACGCCGACGCCACCGGCTACTCCCACTGCCTCGACGACGACCAGGTCATCGCGGAGACGGATGGCGTCGTGTCGGCGCACGGCCTGCCCTCGGACCTCGGGCACCTGTACGTGACCTTCCTGCCCAAGCACGTCGAGTCGTGCTTCTACCCCGGCGCCACCAACACCAACACCAACTTCTGCACGCTCAACCACCAGCTCAGCGCGGCGTACTGCGCGTACCACAGCATGGCCGACAGCGGCACGGTGTACGCGAACATGCCGTTCCCGGCGTACTTGTCCGGCACCAACTACTCCTGCACCAAGGAGTCGCTCGGCGGCGGCGGGCCCCAGATCCAGTCGCCGAACGGCGACACCGACGCGGACGTCGAGATCAGCCCGCTCAGCCACGAGATGGCCGAGGCGATCACCGACCCGGACGTGAACACGGGTTGGTGGGACTCGTCGGGCAACGAGAACGGCGACGACTGCGCCTACATCTACGGCACGCTCTCCGGCACGGCCGGCGCGCTCTACAACCAGACGGTCCACGGGAAGCACTACCTGACCCAGGAGGAGTTCAGCAACAAGGACTTCGTCGCGAACAAGAGCGGCTGCATCCAGCACACCAAGGCCGTGAAGCCGGTCCTGAAGTCGCTGTCCAAGCACCACGGCTCCCACAAGGGCGGCAGCCACATCACGATCAAGGGCAAGGGCTTCCCCGGCGCGAAGGCGGTCCACTTCGGCAAGAAGAAGGCCAAGTTCACGGTGCTCGACGCCTCCCACATCAGTGTGAAGGTGCCGAAGCACTCGAAGGGGAAGGTCGACGTCAGGGTGACCACGGCCGCCGGCAAGAGCAAGACCACGAAGGCGGATCGCTACACCTACAAGTAGCAGGTGGCGGATCGGGCGTTCCGCCACGGAGCGGGACGACCGGTCAGCCGACCACGATCACGTGCAGGCTCCGCGGGCCGTGCACGCCCTCGACGCGGTCCAGCTCGATGTCGCTGGTGGCACTCGGACCGCTGATCCAGGTCAGCGGCCGGGTGGCGTCGAGCAGGTCGAACGCGTCGGGCACGTCGGCGACGACCTGGGCGGCGTCGACGATGCAGACATGTCGGTCCGGGACCAGGGTGATCGCCCGCCGGCCCTGACCGGGCCCGTGGTCGAGGACGACCGTGCCGGTCTCGGCGATGCCCAGGCGGGCCCGCGTCACGACCGCGTCGAGGGCGTCGAGCTCCGCGGCCGACAGCCCGACATCGGGGACGGCGCCGGGCACGTCGAGGGCGAGACCCGCGGGTACGACGACCCGGGCACCCTCCGGGAGCGCGGCCCCGACC
>JBAUWD010000197.1:0-8709 GCA_049583575.1 Nocardioides sp. | reverse complement strand
GCGCATGAAGTCGGCGACCACGCGCCCGAGCTCGTCGCCGGCGTCCTCCTGGAGGAAGTGGCCGGCGTTCTCGATGACGGGATGGGTCAGGCCCTGCGTACCGGGGACGAGTCGGCGCATGATCGGTGCCATGGCGCCCGTGATCGGGTCGCCGTCGCTGAACGCCAGCAGGAACGGCGTGTCGCTGGTCCTCAGCACCTCCCAGGCCGCGCGGTTGGCGGCACTCGCCGGGTCGTCCGGGCGGGTGGGCACCAGACCGGGCATCGCTCGGGCTCCGGCCTTGGCGCGCTCCTCGGGGAAGGGCGCGTCGTACGCCGCACGGATGTGATCGGTCATCGGGCGCACACAGCCGGCGGCGACCAGGCGCCCGATGTCGAGGACCTCGGCCTGCTCGACCGCCGTACGGAACTGCCACCAGATCTCGGGCATGTCGAAGTCGCCGGTGGGCAGTCCGGTGTTGGCCGCCACCACTCGGGCGAAGCGGCCGGGGTGCTCGGCGACCAGACGGAGTCCGATCAGGCCTCCCCAGTCCTGGCCGACCAGCGTGATCTCACCCAGGTCGAGATGGTCGAAGGCCAGCTGCCGGGTCCACTCGACCATCCTGGCGAACGTGTAGTCGCCCCGGTCGAGCGGCTTGTCGGAGCGGCCGAAGCCGACCAGGTCGGGGGCCACGCACCGGATGCCCTCGTCGGCGAGCACCCGGATCACGTGGCGGTAGAGGAAGGACCAGGACGGCTCTCCGTGGAGCAGCAACGCCACCGGTCCGTCGGGGGGTCCGACGTCGACGTACGCCACGCGCAGCGTGCCCCCGTCGGGGTCGCTCACCTCGGCGTACACCGGCTCCCAGGGGAAGTCGGGAACGTGGTCGAAAGCAGCGTCCGGGGTGCGGTAGACCTCCATGCCCGCACACAATGCCAGGCCACCGCTCCACCTCGAGGACGTGCCGACGCCATCCCCGGTGCGCGCCCGACCGGATCGAGGCTCACCGACGACTCCCGGCTTTGGCTGCTGACCGGTCAGGCGCCTTCGAACACGGCGGCGAGCTGCGCCTCGAGCTCCTCCGTCGGGATCTCCCGCAGGCGCTGGTCGAAGGCCCAGCGGTGACCCGATGGGTCCAGGACCTCTCCCGTCCGCACACCCCAGAACGCATCCTGCACCGGTGAGTACACCGTCGCGCCCGCCGAGACCGCCCGCTCCATCGCGGCGTCAGCGTCCGAGACGGTGAACCGGAAGGCGGCCACCGATGTCCCGGTCGAGCCCGGTGTCACCAACGACCTTTCCGGCATCGGCGCGGCCACCGCCACCGGCAGTCTCCCCAGCAACAGATCGGCGGTCGCGACGGATCCGTCCGGCAGGTGCAGCTCGCGCGTCAGCCTCGCGCCGAACGCCCGCTGACAGAAGCGCACTGCAGCCGGGACATCCTCGACGACGAGATGGAGTGCGAACTCGCTCATCCTCGGGACCGCAGGGAGTCGACCCTGGCTGAAGTCGAACACTCCAAGACATCGCACGTGCTCACGAAACCCACCGTTCTCTCCCGTTGTGCTCCAGCCTGATACCTCAAGCGAACTTGAAGTCAAGGCAGAGTTGCCGCATCGCATGTCCCGGCGCGGGCCGTGGTCGCGGACCGGGACGTCGGGCCCTGCGCGCTGTCGCTGGCTGGCTCTCCGATGGTAGGCATTGGCCATGCCGGAACCCGACGCGAGGACGGCGACGAGGTCGGCAAGGGAGGCGTTGCTTCCGGGTGGTGTGCCGGCGGCGGTGTGGGTGGTCGCGCTGTGCTACGTGGTGGTCGAGCTTGCGGTCAGCGGGCGGTACGGGTTCCAGCAGGACGAGTTGTACTTCCTGGTGGCCAGCCGTCATCCGGCGTTCGGCTACGTGGACCAGCCGCCCCTTGCCGTGCTGCTGTCTCGAACCACGGACCTGTTCGGGGCGAACCCGACGGCGATCCGGGTCCTGCCGGCCCTGGCTGGTGGTGTGGTGGTGGTGTTGGCTGCCCGACTTGCCGGCCTGTACGGCGGAGGCCGGGCCGCACGAGTGCTCGCCGCCTTGACGGTCGCGGTCTCGCCGATCTTCTTGGGCGCCATGCACGTCGGGAACACCACGCCGTACGACCTGCTGGCGTGGGCACTGGTCACCACCTGTGTGGCTACGGCCCTGCTGGCTGACCGTCCGCGGTGGTGGCTCGGGGCCGGGTTGGCGGCGGGGATCGGAATCGAGAACGACTATCTGATCCTGATGCTGATGGGCGCCTTGGTGATGGGCATCCTGGCCACGTCCGCCCACCGGGCTGCGCTGAAGGAACCATGGCCGTGGCTGGCCGGGGGCATCGCGTTGCTGATCTGGCTGCCGAACCTCTGGTGGCAGGTCACCCACGGCTGGCCACAGCTTGCGATGGCCTCGGCGCTGCACCAGCAGAACACCTCGATGGCCGACTATCTCGGGGGACTGCCCGCGCAGCTGGTCTACGCGGGATTGCTGGGGATGCCGCTCATGATCGCGGGGTTCGGGCGGCTGTGGCGTGATCCGCGGCTGAGGTTTCTCGGCGTTGCCGCCACGCTGGTGCTGGCCTACGTGCTGGCCTGGGTACCGGGCAAGGTCTACTACTTCGACGGGCTGTTGCCCGCCGTCCTGGCGGCCGGTTCACTCTGGGCCGAGCACTGGATCGCGAGAGCCGAGCGTCCCGGCAGGAGGCGGTCGGTCTTGGGGGTCCTGGCCGTGGTCGGGACTGTGGCGATCTTGCCGAGCACCCTTCCGGTGCTGCCGGTGACCAGCCTGCACCGCGTGAGCGGGGCAGCCTCGGTGGCCGACGGCATTGGCTGGCCGCAGCTGACCGCCGACGTGGCGGCACAGTCCAAGGCGCTGACCCGGGCTGGACTCCCACCCACGGCTGTCTTCACTGGCGCCTACGCCGAGGCTGGGGCACTGGACCGGTACGGGCACAGGTACGGCCTGGCCCCGGTGATCTCCGCCCACAACAGCTTCTGGCTGTGGGGGCCGGGGCAGCTCTCGGACCAGGTTGTGCTCTACGTCGACGCCGGAGAGTCGCTGGCCCCCTTCTTCACCGAGTGCCACCGCCTCGCGGTCTACAACCCACCCCACCAGGTGATCAACGACTGGAACAACCTGGAGATCGGTGTGTGCACCGGCCCGACCAGCCCTTGGCGCACCATCTGGCCGCACCTGCGCCACTACGACTGATCCTGGCCTCCATCACGGATGCTTTGGACCTCTTCCGCCCTCGCACCGCGGCTGTGAGCGGGACAGTCAAAGTCATCGGCGGAGGGCACGCTCGAGGCGTCAGAACGCGGCGGTGTGATGCGGGTTGCCCACCGGGTCCCGGGCTCGACTCAGGAGCGACGTGGTCGCGTGACAGGCTGGGTCCCGTGTTCACCATGGACGACATCGACGATCTGCACGCTCGATTCGGGCGAGCTGAGACCTTGGCCGACTACGCACGTGGACTGGCGGCGCTCGGCGTCGCGAGGTTCGAGTCCTTCCTGTTCGACGGGCACTCGGAGTTCTTCGGCGCCGACGAACGCCGCGTCGTCTCTTCACCGCATCACGAACCGATGACCGTTGCGGATGCGGCTGACGGGGATGCGTTTCTCGAGCACCTCGAGCGGCATCGCAACAAGAAGACGTCGTACGCCGAGATGTCCGCGGGCCTGGCCGCGAGCGGCGTCGAGAAGTGGGTCGTGGACACGTCCGCTCTCACCATGACCTACTGCGACATGTCAGGTGAGCCGCTGCTTGTCGAAAGTGTCGAGTCGTCCGAGCCTCAGTGAGAGGACGCCCCTGTCTTGGAACAGGTGCGAGCCGATGTCGGCTCGCGGTTTGACGCAGGTCGTGCCTGTGCGGATGGCGGCAGTGACTGCCGCCTGGGACCGCGCACAGTCTGGCAATCTCCACGTATGGAAACGAGACCCGTCGACCCGCGCGACCAGACATGGGAGACGAACAATCCCAGCTACGGAGTCCACTTCCACGACGAGCTGGGAGCTTCCGACTACGAGGTCGACGGAGTCGGCGCTGTCAAGGAGGTTCTCGCTTGGGCCGAGGCTGCCCGAGGCGACCGCACCTTCGTGCTCTGGGCCTGCGTGCCGCGACGGGCTCGGCTTGGTGCGGCTGCACGGCAGCGATTCGGCCGGGAGCTGATGGGGTCTGCGAACTTGCGGCGGTGTGGCGCGGGGTCGGGACTGTCGGAGCGGTCGACGGCCGGAGGGTTTTGCTTGACTTCTGATCATAAGAGGTCTAGTAATAAGACCCTCGGGCACTCACACACCGAGACAGGAAGAGACGGACATGACCACACTGGCAGTTCGACACACGGTGCAGGACTTCAACACCTGGAAGGCCGGGTTCGACGGGCATGACCAAGCGCGTCGTGGTCACGGGTCGACGGGCTATCGAGTGCTCCAGGACGGCCACAGCGTGCTGGCCCTGATCGAGTTCCCCGACGCCGCGTCCGCGCAGGCCTTCCAGACCGACCCGAGACTGGGCGAGGTCATGGCCAAGGCCGGCGTCGTCGGGGCACCGGACATCAGCACGTGGTCCGAGGCATCCCGGGAGACGTACTGAGCACGGGGCGCACCTCCGGCCAGAAGGGCTCCCGCACCGGGAGCCCTTCGCGGCGTCAGCGCGTGACCCACTTCGAGTGCGAGTTCCCCGGGGGCAGTGAGTCGGCAAACACCTGCGCCATGGCGCTGGTCCGCACGAGCGAGAGACTCCTCGCCCGCTTCGACCAGGCCCTCCGGCACCACCGTCTGTCCAGGGCCGGACGCGAGGCCCTCGCCGTCCTCGAAGGGGCCGGGCAACCCCTGTCGCCGACCTCCATCGCCGAACGGCTCATCGTGACGACGGCAAGCGTGACTTCACTGCTCGACACCTTGGAACGCCGTGGGCTGGTCGAACGCCGCCCCGACCCCACCGACCGACGACGGCTACTCATCGAGATCACGCCGGAGGGGAAGGCCATCGTCGACCAGTTCCTGCCGGAAGTCGTCGCCCTGCAGACTGCCGCACTAGCCACATTGACCGAGGCCCAGCGCCGACAGCTCGTCGAGCTGCTGACAACTCTCGGGGACAACCTGACCACCCTTGATGCCGACGAGGTCATGCGCGCGGCAGCCCCTCGGGGGGTACCGCGACACCCCTGACGCTCTCACCCGAATCGTTGGCTCCCATCTGCGCAGTCGGGACGAACCTCTCGTCGGCATGAACGCTTGCCGCATGGAGACGCCGTCCTGGTGCTATCTGGCGACGTTCCGCTCGGCTTCGCCAAGGTCCTAGGCAACCCTCAGATGACCGTGGCCACTACTTCAAGAATCAATGGCATCGTTTTGACCACGGTGTACTCGACGGGTCAGCCGTACGCATCGGACTGCTCTTGAAGCGGCCTGACGCACGTCGAGCTCGCGCCGGATCCCGGCGGTGCGACGCACCGTGTGGACCGCCGACGTGCACAGCCGGATCGTCCTCAGGGCAGCGTCAGAGCTCCCAGGTCGCCGGCTGGTCGGGATCGGTCTCGTAGCTGCAGGTGAGGCCGGTCCGGATGTGGGTTGTGAGGTGGCGGCCGACGACGGGATCGACAGTCATGATCGTGTCGATGGCGGTCGCAATCGCCTTGCGCACCATCACCCGGGCGCGTTCGGCGCTCCCTCCGACGTGGCGGGCTCGCCCACCGAGTCCGGTGGCGGCCGAGATCGCTCTGGTGGTGGATGTCCGGCGTTGTTGCGGAGGGGGCGGTCGACACCAGGGTGACGTGATGACCCTGATCGAGCAGGCCGAGAAGACCTTCGACCAGGAGCAGGCCCTCAAGCCGCCTGCAAGCTCACCGGCCAGGGCGGCGAGTTCACCCTCGACGACTTCCTCGAGCAGATGCAGCAGGTCCGCAAGCTGGGGCTCGATGTCCGAGATCATGGGGATGCTCCCCGGCATGGGCCAGTTCCGCGACCAGTTGAAGAACTTCGACGAGCGCGAGATCGACAGCATCCAGGCGATCATCCAGTCGATGACGCCCGCGGGCGCGCCAACCGAAGCTGATCGACGGCTCGCGCCGAGCCCGGAGCGCGCGGCTCCGGCCGCCGGGTCACCGTGGTCACCGCCGACCGGCTGCTCGCCGCTCGGGTTGCCAAGGCGGGGCCGACCGTGGGCCCCAACTGGCTCCTGGACCGGGTCGGGTGAGCAGACCGGACGCGGACCCGCCGGGCGGACTAGGGTCGGGCCGTGTCCGGCCGACTGCTGGCGATGGGGCTCGGGCTGCTCCTGGTCTCCTCCTGCGGGAGCGACCGGTCTTGCCCGGACCCACCGTCCTCGTGCCCCGACCTGCAGCTGGGCGGTCACGCGTATGTCGCGTGGCACACGATCACCCCGCCGGCCGGAGCGCCGGGCGCCCTGCAGGAGGTCGGCGACGCGACGTACCCCGCCTGCAACGTGTGCAACGACCCGCTCGGCGGTCATCAGTCGACCGACGTGTGGAACCTACCAGGTGCCGGCCGTGCGGCCGCGGTGCTGGGCTACCGCGAGGGCACCTCGGACGTCTTCGTGATCTACGTCCGCCGGGGCGTCGATCCGGCGTCGCTGCGGCTGCGCAACTGGGCCGCGCGATAGCGGACCGGAACTGTCCGCATCCCCGCCTAGGGCTGATGACGTGACGACGGGGTGCACAGACGCGGCTACTACATGCACCTGCCAGGAGCAGGATCTCCGTCAGAAGGACGCATCCGTCAGCGGCATGAGCTGTCGACTTTCTGCGGTCTAGTCTCTCCAGCCATGGACGCTGAGGACACGCCGCACTCCATCTACGTAGTGACGGATATCGAGACGGACGGCCCTCATCCTGGCCCGAACTCGATGCGGTCCTTCGCCTCCGTGGCTATCAACGCAGACGGCGCTGAGTCGGGCCGGTTTGAGGCCGTGCTCGAGCCCCTTCCTGGGGCGGCCCCCGATCCGGACACGGACGCGTGGTTCCAGACCGAGCCGGAGGCATGGGACGCGTGTACGACGGACCCGCACCCGCCGGGAGAGGTGATGCATCGGTTCACCGCCTGGCTATCCGGCCTGCCTAGGCCTCGCATCTTCGCGGCACATCCAGTGGGTTTCGACGGCACGTGGATCGACTACTACTTGCGCCGATTCACGCCCTACGGGCTCGCCCAAGGGCCCTACGAGGAGGACAAGGTGTTCGACCTCCCCGGTCTGTGCATCTGGACCTATGCGACTGCCGTCACAGGCACACCCCCGGGCGAGTACCACCCCTCGCAGTTGCCGCCCGACTGGCTCGGGGACGTACCCCACACTCATCGAGCGATCGATGACGCTCTCGGGTATGCCAACCTTCTCGTCAACCTGTTGGCGATGTCGCGAAAGTGACGCCAGGCCCCGGTCTGCCCTAGCCCGCTCATCGGCTGAGTGCGATGGATGAGCGCCGGCACCCGGCGGAAGCACCAACCTCTGCCGGGCGCGAGCGGGTGCTTACCCAACGAGATTGTCGGTCGCATCCCAGATGCGATCTGCGGCCTGGGCCGGAGCGAGATCAGTCGTGTCGACGACTGAGTCTGGGCGCCCGGCCATCGACCCGCGAGCACGCGCAAACCTCGGCAGGTGGTCAGGCCGACCCTGGACGGCAACGTCGTCGGCTTGGATGCGGGATCGCATGACTGCTTCATCCGCGTCGACCAGGACATGGAACACCTCGTGGCCCCGCCTCGGGAGGCCTCGCATGAGTTCGTCCCAATAAGACTCCTCGAGGACGGTCTGCGGCGCGACGAGGCTCTGACCACTGAATCTGATCAGCTCGTCGGCGACGACAGGTGTGAGGATGCGCCAGGACGCCCAGTCGCGAGAGTCCCTGACCGGGTAGTCGCTGAGGTTCTCGCGGAGCATGTAGCCAACCCATTCCGGGTCGAACTGAGCCGTCCCGGCGAGTCCGGAGACTCGTTTGGTTGTGTCACCCGGCTTCTGGCAGGGATCGTTTGTGATCGTAGTGGAGCTTCTCGGCGGCTTCGGGGGTGAAGTCATCGAGGTGCTCGTGGGGGCGCTCGGTGTTGAACCAGACGACCCATTCGGCGGTGGCGAGCTCGACGTGGTCGACATCGCGCCAGGGTCCTTGTCGGCGGATGAGCTCGTTCTTGAACGACCCGACTGTGGTCTCGGCCATGGCGTTGTCGTAGGCGTCGCCGACCGACCCGACCGAGGGGTCGATGCCCTCGTCGATCAGGCGTTGGGTCAGCGCCACGGAGGTGTATTGACTGCCCGCGTCGCTGTGACTGATCAAGCCGGTGAAGTCGGTGACGCCTTCTTGGGCTCGGGTGAAGAAGGCATGCTCGAGTGCATCCAAGACCAGCGCGGTGGTCATCGACCTGGCTGCCCGCCAGCCCACGATCCGGCGGCTGAAGGCGTCGACGACAAAGGCGACGTAGACGACCCCCGTCCAGGTCGGCACATAGGTGAAGTCGGCGACCCAGAGCCGGTTCGGCGCCGGTGCGTGGAAGTTGCGGTCCACCAGATCCGGGTAGCGGACATGGGTCGGGTCTTGGATCGTGGTGCGGTGCCTTGACCCATAGCGGGCACCCTCCCAGCCCTGCTCGGTCATGATGCGTTCCACGGTGCACCGGGCGACCTCATGGCCCTGGCTGCGCAGCCGGATCCACAGCTTGCGGCTGCCCAGGGTGCGTACGAACCTGCCCGTCTTCTTGTCCTCACGCT
>JBAUWD010000196.1:0-5327 GCA_049583575.1 Nocardioides sp. | reverse complement strand
GTCGACCTCGTGGTCGGCTCCGGCGGCGTGCTGAGGCACGGCCGCCCGGGCGTGGCCGGCCGGATCTTCGAAGGCAGCGTCGGTACGGGTGTCGAGGGCGGGTGGCAGCTCCCGCGGCGCGCCGAGGTCACCGTGGACACCGACTACGTCCTCGCGGCGGCCGGTCTCCTGGCCGCCGGACATCGCGCCGCGTCCCGCCGGCTGGTGAGCCGACTCGCGGGCGCTCCGGTCGCATAGGTTGAGCCCGTGAGCAACGACGCCACACCCACCGTCGGCACCCGGTCGGGCTTCACGCGGGCCTCGGTCCCGTGGGGGCTCGACATCGCGGCCGCCTGGGCCTGGCGGCTGATCGTGATCGGGGTGGCGACGTACGCCCTCTTCCGGGGCCTGGTGTTCTTCGCCGAGCTGACGATCCCGGTCGTGGTCGCCCTGCTCATCGCGGCCCTCGGGTCGCCCCTCGTCTCGGCGATGGAGCGCGCCGGGGTCCGTCGCGGCATCGGAGCCGGCATCGTCGTGATCGGCCTGCTCGCCCTGGTGGTGACGATGCTCACCTTCGCCGGGCAGCAGGTGGCGAACGGCGCCAACGACCTGGCCAACCAGGTCTCCGACGGCCTCGGCGAGGTCAGGGACTGGCTCAGGACCGGGCCGCTGCACATCAGCGACTCCCAGATCAACAACTACATCCAGAAGGCCCAGGACTCCCTGAAGGCGAAGGCCGCGAACGGGGCCTTCCTCAGCCAGGCCACCAACATCGGCAGCGCGCTCGGACACATCCTGGCCGGGCTGTTCCTCGTCCTGTTCTCGACGTACTTCTTCCTGGCCGACGGCGAGCGCATCTGGGCGTGGTTCGTCCGCCTGTCCCCGCGCGCCGCCCGCGGGCACGTGGACAGCTCCGGCCGCGTCGCCTGGATCTCGCTGACCCAGTTCGTGCGGGCCACGGTGATCGTGGCCATCACCGACGCGACCGGTGTGATGATCGCGGCGTCCGTCCTGCGGGTGCAGTTCGTGCTCGCCATCGGCGTGCTCGTGTTCCTCGGTGCGTTCGTCCCGATCGTCGGCGCCTTCGTGGCCGGGACCGTCGCCGTCCTGGTCGCCCTCGTCGACCACGGCTGGGTGGTCGCGCTGATCATGCTCGGTGCCGTGGTGCTCGTGCAGCAGATCGAGAGCCACGTGCTGCAGCCGTTCCTGATGGGCCGCTTCGTCTCGGTGCATCCGCTCGGGGTGATCGTCTCGATCGCCGCGGGCATCCTGGTCGCCGGCGTGGCCGGGGCGCTCATCGCCGTACCCTTCGCCGCGGCGGCCAACGCCGTCGTCCAGCACCTCGCGAGCGCGACCGCCGTCGGCGAGGATCCCGAGGAGGCGCTGCAGGACGACTTCGACGACACCGGGGAGGATCCGGAGACCGACGAGGAGCTGCACGCGGAGGAGAGCGATGACTGACGTGGTGCGCATCTCGGTGGACGACATCGAGCAGGCGAGGGAGCTGGTCGACACTCTCGCCGTCCGCACGCCGATGGAGGACTCGAGGTGGCTGTCCCTGCTCACCGGCGGCCAGGTGCGGCTCAAGTGCGAGAACCTCCAGCGCGCCGGGTCGTTCAAGGTGCGCGGTGCGTTCCTGCGGATGTCGCGCCTCTCCGACGAGGAGCGCGCGCGCGGCGTGGTCGCCGCGTCCGCGGGCAACCATGCGCAGGGGGTCGCCCTGGCGGCGCAGACCCTCGGCATCGAGGCGACGGTCTTCATGCCGGAGGGAGCCCCGATCCCCAAGGAGAAGGCCACGCGGGGGTACGGCGCCAACGTCGTCTTCCACGGGCGCTACCTGGACGACGCGCTGGTGGCGGCCCGGGAGTTCGAGGAGCGCACCGGGGCCGTGCTGATCCACCCCTTCGACAACGCCGACATCGTGACCGGCCAGGGCACCTGCGGACTGGAGATCCTGGAGCAGGCGCCCGGGGTCGAGACGGTCGTCGTCCCCTGCGGTGGCGGAGGGCTGCTGTCCGGGATCGCGATCGCGGTCAAGGGGCACCGGCCCGACGTCCGCGTGGTCGGCGTCCAGGCAGAAGGAGCGGCCGCCTACCCCGCGTCGCTGGCGGCCGGCCACCCCGTGCCGCTGCGGTCGATGTCCACGATCGCCGACGGCATCGCCGTCGGCCTGCCCGGCAAGGTCCCCTTCGCCACGGTCCGTGACCTCGTCGACGAGGTGATCACGGTGTCGGAGGCCTCCCTCTCGCGGGCCGTCCTGGCCACGCTGGAACGGGCCAAGATGGTCGTCGAACCGGCGGGCGCAGCGGCCGTGGCCGCGATCCTCGACGATCCCGGGCGCTTCTCCACCCCGACCGTGGCGGTGCTGTCGGGCGGCAACATCGACCCGCTGCTGCTGGGCAAGGTGATCCAGCACGGCATGGCCGCGGCCGGTCGCTACCTGAACCTCACGGTCCGCATCCCCGACCTCCCCGGCGGCCTGGCGCGGCTGCTGGCCGAGGTGGGCAACGCCGGGGCGAACGTCATCGACGTGGCCCACGCCCGCATCGACGCCGACCTGTCACTCGACGAGGTCGAGGTGTGGCTGCAGCTCGAGACGCGCGGCGAGGCGCACACCGAGATGCTGCTGACGCGACTGCGAGAGTGCGGCTACCAGGTGTTCGAGTAGCGCAGCGATCGCCACAGCGAGCTCGCTCGCAGGGCGGCCTGACAGGTTCCCGCGGCGCAACGGCAGGGGGTCAGCCCGCGTACGGCACCGCGCTGACGATCTCGATCTTGGCGACCTTCCCGTTGGGCTGCTCGAAGTCGACCGTCTCGCCGGCCTTGGCGCCGACCAGGGCGGCACCCAGGGGCGACTGCGGGGAGTAGACCTCGATGTCGATGTGGTCCTCGGCGATCTCGCGCGCCCCGAGCAGGAACTTCTCCTCGTCGTCGCCGGCGAAGCGGTAGGTGACGACCTTGCCCGCGGAGACGGTGTGGTCGTCGGGTGAGGGTGCCGTGGTGACCTGGCCGAGCATCTCCTCGAGCTGGCGGATGCGGCCCTCCATCTTCCCCTGCTCGTCCTTGGCCGCGTGGTAGGCGCCGTTCTCCTTGAGGTCGCCCTCGTCGCGGGCGGAGCTGATCCGCTCGATGACCTCGGCGCGCGCGGGGCCGCGCAGGTGCTCGAGCTCGGCGTTGAGCCGGTCGAAGGTCTGCTGGGTCAGCCAGATCATGCGGAACTCCTCGAGACGCGTCGAAGCGCCTGTCTCGTCTTCGGTGTTGTGGGTGCGCCACCGGTCGGGGACTGCTGGGTCGTGCTGGATGCGTCGTCGTGTGGCGCGGCCAGAAGCGACGATTCTACCAAGACAACGGTCTCAAACCCACAAACGCGCAGGTCAGCGTGGCCGATCCTGCCCGTCGGCGGTGCAGCCGGGAAGCTGGACCGCGGTCGCCTCCCGGTCGGTGCGGACCGTCACCCGGTTGGGCCCGGCCGTCGGGGTGAAGGTCAGCTCGCCCACGATCGAGTGGTCGCTGGCGAGGGCCTGCACGGTGCACCTCGCGTGGCCGACGCCATCGCTCAGGTGTACGTCGACCTGCGCGGTCGCGGTGTGCGCGTCGACGACGTCCCAGCCCACGAGCTGCGACTCGATCTTGGGGGTCGACTGCATGAACGCCGCCCACGCCAGCCAGGCCAGCGCTACGACCGCGAGCACCGCTACCCCGGCGATCGTCGCGCGCCGGCGCCACGCGGGAGGCGCGGCGTACCGCTCGGAGAGGGCCTGGTCCACGGGTCCATGGTGGCACCTGGGGCACCACCTAGACTCGCGGGCATGCCCGCTGACCCTGGTGCTGCCCGACCGGGCGCCGGCCTCCGGCTCATGCACGTGCACGCCCACCCCGACGACGAGTCGAGCAAGGGCGCGGCGTCGACGGCGAAGTACGTCGCCGAGGGAGTCGACGTCCACGTCGCCACCTGCACCGGCGGCGAGCGTGGCTCGATCCTCAACCCGAAGATGGACCGGCCCGACATCGCCGCCAACATCACCGAGATCCGCCGGCAGGAGATGGAGCGCGCCCGCGACATCCTCGGCATCCGACAGGACTGGCTCGGCTTCGTCGACTCCGGCTGGCCCGAGGGCGACCCGCCACCCCCGCTGCCGGAGGGCTGCTTCGCCCTGGTGCCGCTCGAGGTGTCGACGAAACGGCTGGTCGAGGTCATCCGCGGCTTCCGGCCGCACGTCCTCACGACGTACGACGAGCGCGGCGGCTACCCGCACCCCGACCACATACGCTGCCACGAGGTCGGCGTCGCCGCGTTCGCGGCCGCGGGCGACCCCGAGCAGTTCCCCGACGCGGGGGAGCCGTGGCAGCCCCTGAAGCTCTACTACCACCACGGCTGGAGCTATCACAAGATCAAGTCGATCCACGACGCGCTCCTCGCCCACGGCCTCGAGTCGCCGTACACCGAGCGCCTGGAGAACTGGGAGCGCGACCCCGAGTGGGACAAGCGGATCACCACCCGCGTCCACTGTGGCGAGTACTTCGGGGTCCGCGACCAGGCGCTCCTGGCCCATGCCACGCAGATCGACCCGGACGGGCCGTGGTTCGCGATCCCCCGCGAGATCCAGCAGCAGGTGTGGCCGACCGAGGACTACGAGCTGGTCACCAGCCACGTCGAGACGACGCTCCCCGAGGACGACCTCTTTGCGGGGGTCCGTCGTTCCTGAAACACCGGTCGCCTGAGACAATGGAGCCATGCAGCACCTCGCGCTCCTGGTCCAGGCGCTGGACCCTGTGCCCAGCGACAACGCCGTCCGGGCCGGCTGGGGAGCGTTCGGCGTCTTCGCGCTGCTGATCCTGGCCGTGGCCTTCCTGTGCTGGAGCTTCGTCAAGCAGATGCGCAAGGTGAACGCCGCCGACGAGGCCGGCGTCTTCGACGAGCCGAGCGAGTCCGCCGACGACGTACCCCCGACACACACGCGCACCGAGTAGCCACCTCAGCATCCGCTGAGCTCCCCGTTGACCGCCGAGCCGCGGCGGTCCGATGCTCCACGGATGCCGGTCCTGCTGGCGGCACTGCTGGTGCTCGTCGTCCTCTACTGCCTGGTCCGCGCCGTCGCGCCGCGGCTGTGGGGCGGTGGCGACGACCATGGTCGCGACATCGACGCCTGGCACGTGCTGATGGCGGGGACCATGGTCGCCATGCTCGCCGGTGCGCTCTCGCGGCCGCTGGCGGTCGCCTGCCTCGCACTGACGACCGTGGGCCTGTGCTGGGGCGTCCTCGGTGTGGAGCGTGGCTCCGGCGGCGCTGCCCACCTGCGGCTCGTGGTCGGGGCGGCTGCGATGGCCGTGATGACCCTGCCCCTGGC
>JBAUWD010000195.1:0-24567 GCA_049583575.1 Nocardioides sp. | reverse complement strand
AGCAGATCGTCGCCTCCGCCCGCACCCAGGCCGAGGCGGTCACCGCGTCGGGCAACGCGGAGCAGGAGCGCAACCTGGCCGCGCTGCGGGCCGAGGTGGACCGGATGACGAAGCGCCGCGAGGCGATCTCCGCCCAGCTCGGATCGCTGCGCGAGCTGATGGCCGGCTTCGGCGGCGACGAGGAGACGTGACCGGCGACGGCGACGACCCGGAGCCGTCCGAGGAGGACGGTGACGAGGTCGCCGTACAGATCGCGCTCGAGGTGGACGACGACATCGAGTTCCTGCACGACCCCGAGCGGTCTCCCGACGACCTCGGCACCCCGGGCAGTCCCCTGAACTCCCGGTCCCCGTTCATGTGGGGGCTGCTCGGCGGCGCCGGTGCCCTGGTCGCCCTCTGGCTGGGGCTGATGATCCTGCGCATCGGCTCCGTGCTCGTGCTGGTCGTCGTCGCGCTGTTCCTCGCCGTCGGGCTCAACCCGCTGGTGGAGCTGCTGATGCGCCGCGGCCTGAAGCGCCCGTGGGCGGTGCTGTGCGTCATCGTCGGGGTGCTGCTCGTCTTCGCGGGCTTCCTGTTCACGGTCGTCCCGGTGGTCAGCCACCAGGTCACCGCCATCGGCGACAACCTGCCCGGATGGTTCGAGCGACTCCAGCGCAACGCGACGATCCGGCGCTTCGACGACAAGTACGACGTCAGCACCAAGGTCACCGACTACCTCAGGAGCGGCGCCCTCGCCCGGAAGCTGTTCGGCGGTGCCCTGGGGCTCGGCCTGCGGATCCTCGGCCTCCTGGCGAACACCTTCGTGGTGGTCGTGCTGACGCTCTACTTCCTGGCGTCGCTCCCCTCGATGAAGCACGCGGCGTACCAGCTCGCGCCGGCCTCCCGCCGCGAGCGCGTCTCGCTGCTGGGCGACCGGGTGCTCCGCAACATCGGGGGCTACGTGTCGGGGGCCTTCGTGGTCGCGCTGTGCGCCGGCCTGAGCACGATGGTCTTCCTCTTCATCGTCGGCCTGGGCAGCTACGCCGTCGCCCTCGCGTTGGTGGTCGCCCTGCTCGACGTGATCCCGATGATCGGCGCCACCATCGGCGCCGTCGTCGTGTGTGCGATCGCGTTCGCGACCGACTCCACCACCGGGCTGATCTGCGTCGTCTTCTACATCGCCTACCAGCAGGTCGAGAACTACGTGATCTACCCGCGCGTGATGTCGCGGTCGGTGGAGATCCCCGGCGCCGTGACCGTGATCGCGGCCCTCATCGGCGGCTCCCTGCTCGGCGTCGTGGGCGCGCTGTTCGCCATCCCCACCGCCGCGTCGATCCTGCTCCTGGTCAAGGAGGTCTTCCTCCCGCGCCAGGACGCGCGTTAGCGCGGCGTGCGATGGGCTCCTGCTGTGTGCCCGGGCGGCCCTCCGGCGATGGGGACGGCCTCGGGCGAGCCGTCGGAGGCGACGCCGGTGCGATCGGGGGCCATGGTCGCGCGCCCGCGCTCGTGGCGATCCCGGCGGGAAGCTTCCTGATGGGGACCGACGATCCCCGGGGGTACGCCGCCGACGGCGAGGGCCCCGCCCACCCGGTCGAGCTGGGCTCCTACCGCATCGGCGTGCACACGGTCACGAACGACGAGTTCGCGGCGTTCGTCGACGCGACGGGGCACCGGACGACCGCCGAGCAGCTCGGCTCTTCGTTCGTGTTCAGCGGCCTCCTGCCAGCCGGCTTCCCTCCCACCAGGGCGGTCGCGGCGGCACCGTGGTGGCGCGAGGTGCCGGGTGCCCACTGGCGCCGGCCCGAGGGCCCGCAGAGCTCGCTCGCAGGGCGCGAGCAGCACCCGGTCGTCCACGTCAGCTGGTACGACGCCGTCGCGTTCTGCGCGTGGAGCGGGACCCGCCTGCCCACGGAGGCGGAGTGGGAGCGCGCGGCGCGCGGGACGCTCGACGGGCATCACTTCCCCTGGGGCGACGAGCTCGAGCCCGACGGCGAGCACCGGATGAACGTGTTCCAGGGCGACTTCCCAGGTCACGACACCGGCGCCGACGGCTGGGTCGGCACCTGTCCGGTGGGCAGCTACCCCGCCAACGCCTTCGGCCTCCATGAGACGACCGGCAACGTCTGGGAGTGGTGCGCCGACTGGTTCGCCCCGGACTACTACCGCCACTCCCCCGCCATTGATCCCGCCGGGCCCGTCTCGGGCTCCGCCCGGGTCGTCCGGGGCGGCAGCTACCTGTGCCACGACAGCTACTGCTGGCGCTACCGCGTCGACGCCCGCAGCGCCAACACGCCGGACAGCAGCACGGGCAACACCGGCTTCCGCGTCGCCGCCGACATCTGACCCGCGGGCCATCGTGCTCGGCAACCGCGGCCGGCGTGCCTCACGGCTCGAGCGGCGCGGACCCCGGTGCGCCGCGGGCCGCAGAGGTCACGATCGTCGCGATCCCGGTGGTGATCGGTACCGCGAGGATGAGGCCGATCGACGTGACCAGGGTGCGGGCGATCTCCTCGGCCAGCGACTCGCTCGAGATCAGCTGGACGAGGGGCCGGTCATAGATGGTGATCAACAGCAGGACCGCCAGCGAGGCGCCGGCGTAGGCGAAGGCGATGGTGTAGATCGTCGAGGCGATGTGGTCACGGCCGATCCGCATCGCGCTGACGAAGAGATCTCGCCGCGACATGGAGGGTGAGGCTGCCCGGAGCTCCCACACCGACGACGCCTGCGTGATCGTCACGTCGTTGAGCACACCCAAGCCGGCCAGGATCACCCCGCAGACCAGGAGTCCCTGGAAGTCGAGACCGGTGGCGAAGGTCGACACCATCCCTCCGCTCTCGTCCGCGATCCCGGTCAGCCGGGTGTATCCGACGGACAGGACGGCCAGGCCGGCGGTGAGTCCGATCCCCACCAGCGTCCCCGCGAGCGCGGTGCTCGTGCGAAGGCTGACGCCGTGGGTGGAGTAGAGGACCACGAACATGATCGCCGAGGCACCGACCGCGGCCACCAGGACCGGTGGCTCTCCCGCCAGAAGGGCCGGGAGCAGGAAGTAGTAGATCGTCACGGCACTGAAGCACAGCCCGAGGATCGCCATGACCCCGCGCATCCTGGCCACGGCCACGACCACCACCACGAAGGCCAGCGCCAGCCAGGCCAGGGGTGTGCCGCGGTCGATGGTGTCGAACGTGTACGACACGGCCTGCCCGTGCTGGGCCGGCGTGCGCAGGAGCCTGACGGTGTCGCCGGCGTTCAGGCCCGAGGCCGTGACCTCTGGTGCCACCCTGACCTCGGCGTGGTCGCCCTGACCGGCACCACCGAGGATCCGGACGTCGATGGTGCCGCAGGAACCCGTGCCCTCACCGGACTGGTCTGAGCCCGTGCAGGCAGGGGCGACCCGCGTGACCGTGGCGGTCGTGGTGGTGACCCCCGGGGCCGCGAACGGCGTGTGCTGGCGGATCCTGTCGAGAGTGGCGCCGTCCGGCCACAGGAGGATCACCCCGAGGACCGTCAACGCCGCGGCAGCTCCCAGTGATGACAGCAGCGAGAGGCGGACGGTGCGCCCGACCAGGAGGTCGCCATCGACTGACGCACGATGCGAATGCCCCACGGTCTCCCATCCTGCACCCACTCGCCATCCGTCATGCGTCGAGCTGCCCAGCCCGGCCGCGAGATGGCCGGCCGTCGCGTGGCAGACTCGAAGGCGAACGGGCCGAGGTCACCTCTTGAGGTGGTGCCCCGGGCGCCCTCCCCGTCCACCGACCCCGAGGAACCATGTCTCCCACCACGAGCCTTCCGCCTCTGGACTGGCACTCGTTCCTGACCACCTGGCAGGTCCACCAGGGTTGGGTCGCGGCGTGCGTCGTGCTGCTCGGCGCCTACCTGGTCGGCCTGCGCGCCGCGTCTCGTCGGGGCCAGGTTCCGGTGAACGGCGTGCGCGTCGCCTGCTTCGTCCTCGGCGTGGTGACCCTGGCTGTCACCATGTGCTCGGCCGTCGACGCGTACGCGATGGGGCTGTTCTGGATGCACATGGTCGAGCACCTCACCCTGATCATGGTGGTGCCCGCGCTGCTCGTGCTCGGGCACCCGCTGGCCGTGCTGCGGAGCGCGGGCGGGCCACGGTGGGTCGCACGGTTCGACGCCGTCATGTGGAGTCGACCACTCGCGATCCTCACCCACCCGTTCGTCGGCATGACCGTCTACGCGGTGGTCATCTTCTACACCCACCTCACGCCGTTCATGGACCAGATGGCGCACCACGGGTCGCTGATGACCCTGGAACAGGTCACCTACCTGGTCTCCGGATGGCTGCTGCTGCTCCCTCTCATCGGGGAGGAGCCCATCCGGTGGCGCACGCCGTACCTCCTGAGACTCATGCTGCTGGTCGTCGCGATGGTCCCCGACACGTTCGTCGGGATCATCCTGCTGCAGACCTCGCGCGATCCCTTCCCGGCGTACATGGGGATGCGCCCCGACTGGGCGACACCACCCCTGCACGACCTCGACATCGGCGGTTCCCTCATGTGGGCGGCGGGCGACGGACTCATGATGTGCCTGTGTGTCGGCATCGTGGTCTCGCTCGTCAGTGGACGCACCCGCGACCGGATCCTCGGCAGCTGGCTGGAGTCGGTGCGGACGACCGCCCTCGTCGACCACATCGAACGAACCGGTGGACAGCTCGAGACCCCCGACCAGGGCACGGTGGACGACGACGACGCCGTGCTCGACGCCTACAACAGGATGCTGCTCAGACTCAGGGACCCCGACGAGCGCTGACGCCCACCACCGCGGTGCGGCGTACCCCCGGTCCGCGCGTTCCCACGTCGCGTGCAAGATGGACGCGTGCCTGCCTCTCGTCTCACCAGCCGGGTCCGATCGACGGGTGGGCTGGGTGTGTCCCTGGGTGTCGCCGCCCTGCTGCTGGTCGGGTGCGGTGGGAGCTCCGGACCCGCTGCGCCACCATCCGGCGGGGTCGGCACGGTGATCGACAGGCAGGTCCCGTCCTCGGTCGCCTCGCTGCCGCTGCGCGACGCCGCCGGCCACACGGTCACGCTGGACTCGTTCCGGGGCAGGACCGTGGTGGTCTCGGACTCGATGACGTTGTGCTCGGAGGACTGTCCGCTCGACACCGCGAACGTCGTCGCGGCAGCCAGGGCCGCCGACGCCGCAGGGCTGACCCACAAGACGGTGTTCCTGACCGTCACCGTCGACCCGGCCCGCGACGACCCGCGCCACCTCGAGGCCTACCGGAAGCTGTACGACCCGCAGCACCGGCTGCCGAACTGGCTGCTGCTCACCGGAGATCGGAAGACCATCGCCCAGCTGTGGTCCTACCTCGGTGTCTACTGGCACAAGGTTCCCCAGGGCGATCCCCCGGATCACGACTGGCTGACCGGCAAACCACTCACCTACGACATCGAGCACGCGGACGAGGTCTTGATGTTCGACCCGAGTGGCAGCGAGCGCTACGTGGTCTCCGGACACGCCCACGTCCTCCGGTCCGGGCAGGTGCCGACCACGATGCGAGGCTTCCTCAACCGGCAGGGTCGCCGGCACCTCCAGCGTCCCGGCGCGGAGACCTGGACCCCCGAGGACGTCCTGCGGGGCGTGAGCTGGCTGACCGGTCAACGGCTGAGCGGCTCGTAGGGCGACGTTCGGCCCCGAGCCACGGCGGTCAGGGCGCGTCGGGCCCTTCGACGGGGAACACGAGCTGGAAGGCGCGCAGTGCCGCCTGCGCCTCGGAGAGCTCGACCGGCACCAGGCGTCCTGGAGCCGGCGCCTGCGGCATCGACCTCTCTCGCCGGGTCGCAACCCCCGAGTGGACCGGGTGGTCCAGACATTGGGTAGGCTGCACAGATGAGTGACGAGCGGCGTGCCGAGGGTGAGGCCCCGAAGACCCGCCGAGGCCAGGCGAGTCGGGAGCGACTCATCGAGGCCGCGGTCCAGTCGGTCGTCGACCACGGCATCCATCGGATGCGGGTCGACGAGGTGCTGGCGTCGTCGGGGTCGAGCAAGAGCCAGCTGTACCACTACTTCTCGGACCGCGATGCGCTCGTCGAGGCCGCGGTGGCCCATCGCTGCACGGAGTTCCTCGGACAGCTGGGCCCGGCCTTCGCGAGTGTGAGCACGCTCCCGGACCTGACGGCGCTCCTCCGCCAGTTCGCCGCCGACTACGCGCAGAAGTTGGCGGGATGCCCGATCGGCACGCTGGCCGGTGAGCTCACGTCGGGGCCGGATCGAGCCCGGCGAACGGTGGTTGACGCCTTTGCGACCTGGGAGGGATACCTCGAGGGTGCCCTCGGGAGGATCCAGGCGGCCGGCGACCTGGGTGTCGACGCCGACCCCGGTCGTCTCGCACTCGGGCTGCTCGCCGCTCTCGAGGGTGGCATGTTCCTCAGCCAGGTCAGGAGCGACCCAGCCCCACTCGAGGTGGCCCTCAGCACCGCACTCGATCACCTGGCGTCTCTCCGGACCAGACTGGACTAGTCAGTCCAATCCTGCTAGCCTCCCATTGACTGGACCGCATGGTCCAATTAGTGCGATGGAGGCCGGCGTGAGCACGACCCTGACGACCCGCCGCGGTGCGTTGACCCTGCTCCTGGTGTGCGTCGTCCAGTTCATGGACGTGGTCGACACCGCGATCCTCAACGTGGCCCTGCCGAGCATCGAGAACGATCTGGACTTCACCCAGCAGAGCCTGCAGTGGGTCGTCAGCGGGTACCTCGTGACCTACGGCGGGTTCCTGCTCCTGGGCGGCCGGGCGAGCGACCTCCTGGGCCGACGCAGGATGCTGGTGGTCGGTACGACGGTGTTCGCACTGTTCTCCCTGGCCGGGGCACTCGCACCCAGCGGCGAGACGCTCGTGGGCGCCCGCATCGTGCAGGGCGTCGGCGCGGCGATCATGGCGCCGGCCGGCCTGTCGATCCTGATGACCACGTTCCACGGGCAGGCCCGGAACCGGGCGCTCGGGGCGTGGGGCGCGATGAGCGCCCTCGGGGCAGCCGCCGGGATCTTCTTCGGCGGTGTCCTCTCCCAGGGACCAGGGTGGCGTTGGGTGCTGCTGATCAACGTCCCGATCTGCCTGGCGATGATCGCGGCCGCGTTCGCGCTGCTCGCCCCGGATCGTGAGCCGGGCCGAGCGGCCGGCTTCGACTCGGTCGGCGCCGTCCTCGTCACCGCCGGAATGCTGCTCGGGCTCCATGCGCTCATCGAGGCCCCCGACCGGGGATGGGGCGCAGCTCGGACCATCGGCGAGCTGGCGAGCGCCGGGCTGCTGCTGGTCGCGTTCGTGGTCAACGAACGCCGAGCCGCGCACCCGCTCTTCCCGCTCAGCCTCTTGGGCATCCCCGGCATCGCGGCCGCCGACCTGATCCAGCTCGCCGCCTTCGGCGGCTTCACCGGCTCCTTCTTCTTCCTGACGCTCTACATGCAGGGTGTGCTCGGGTTCACGCCGATCCAGGGCGGTTCCGCGTACCTGCCGGTCACCGTCGTGATCATGGTGGCCGCCGGCATCTCATCGGTGCTGATCGGGAGGATCGGAACCCGTCCGATCATCGTCGCCAGTGCGCTGGTCTCGGCAGCAGGCATGTATCTGCTGTCCCGCATCCCGGTCGACGGGTCGTACGTTCCCGACCTGCTCCCCGGTCTCCTCGTCATGGGCGTGGGCCTGGGGTCCCTCCTCGTCACCGTGACCAGTGCGGCCAACACCGGTGTTCCGCCAGACAGGGCGGGCCTGGCCGCCGGACTGCTCAACGCCTCACAGCAGCTCGGGACCGCCCTGGCGATCGCCGTGTTCTCCGCCCTGGCGACCCACCGGACCGCGCATCTGCTCGCGGCCGGCGCGCCGAGGGCCGAGGCCCTGACCGCCGGCGACAGCAGGGCCGTGCTCGGTGGAGCGGTCTTCGTCGCCGTCGCAGCCCTGGTCGGGTTCCTGGCACCGAACACCCGGACCGTGGTGACGACGCCCGGGGTCGCTGCGGAGGTACCGGCTCCGGAGATCGTGACCTGACGAATGCCTCCCCCGGCGTGGTGCAGAACAGCTCCGCTCGAGCACAGACCGATCACGATCGATCGCGAGCGGGTGGGTCCCCTCTTCGCACGCATGGGTGGGACCGTCGAGGTCCGCGCCATGGTGGAGCGATAGGGATGGCCGACTTCCCCAGACCCACTGAGGGCATCGTCGTCACACACCTCGTGATCGCCTCGGACGTGAGCCGGTCACGGCGCTTCTACGCGGAGGTGCTCGGCGGCGAGGTGCTGCTCGAGGGCGAGCCGACCATCATCGCACTCGCGAACAGCTGGATCGTCATCAACGTCGGCGGGCCACCCACCGACGACAAGCCCACGGTGACCCTTCAGCCACCGCCCGACCCCGACCGGATCAGCAGCCTGCTGAACATTCGCGTCGCCCACATCGACCAGGTCTACGAGGAGTGGCGGGCTCGCGGAGCCGAGTTCCTGACCCCTCCGACCGATCGCGGCTCGGAGGTGAGGTGCTACCTGCGAGACCCGGATGGTCACCTGATCGAGGTGGGCGAGACCACGCACGTGTCAGGCAACGACGACTGACCCGCTGTCTCGTCCGTCCGGGCTCCCCGAGGGGGCGACGATCGACCGGCGGAGCCGCCCTAGCCGGCGAACGTTGCGAAGGTCCAGTGATTGCCGTCAGGGTCCGCCACGGTGAAGTCGCGGGACGGGTAGTCGGTCTGGTCGACCAGCTCATTCACCACTGTTGCCCCCAGTGCGCGTGCGCGGGCCATCACGATGTCAGGGTCGCCGGTGACGACGTGCAGCGAGCTCGTGCCTGGCACACATGGCGTGGTCCGCTCGTCGGTGCTGGAGAGCATGATCCGCCCGCCCTCGGGCCAGTCCAGCTGACAATGGTGGATCGAACCCTCGCGCTCGCCCGGGATGAGGAGGTCCTCGGTGAACCCGAGACCGGCGAGCCAGTCGTGCAGGCCCCGTGCGTCGTCGCTGACGACACTCGCCCAGATGCTCTGCTGCCGCACCCCGCTCGCCCGGACCGTCATGGCCTCCATCCTAGGCACCCACCGCCACGGATCTCGGCGAGAACAGGCCGTGACCGGTTCACCGGGTGGGATGGTGCACCAGCTCACGTACCCGCACCCGGCCGCCGGTGCGAAGGACCGCCGTGCGATAGACGCGGGCCGCGACACGCGCCACCAAGACCGTGCACGCGACGCTCACCACGACCGAGAGCAGGAACTGCCACCACGTCACCTCCCCGTACCCCACCAACGTCGGCATCGCGAACGGGGCGGTGGGTGGCAGGTAGGCGAGCACCTTGACGAGGAGTGAGGCACTTCCGGAGCGGACCCCGACGAGAGAGACGACATAGCCGAAGATCAGCGGTACGGCCAGCGGCAGCGCCAGGCTCTGGACCTGGTCCTGGCGCTCGGCGAGGGACCCGGCTGCGGCGTACAGCCAGCTGTAGAAGGCGTAGCCGAGAACCAGCCAGACCAGAGTGGCGCCGACCACGAGCGGTGCCTCACCGTGCACGAGGTTCGCGCCGACGACCCGCGCCAGCACCAGCGCGAAGACGACCAGGGACACCGCCTGTGACAGGGCCACTGCGCCGACGCCCACGAGCTTGCCGGTCAGCAGCTGCCCCGGCCGCATCGTGGCCAGAAGGACCTCGATGACGCGGCTGGACTTCTCCTCCATGACGCCCATCAGGACCCAGGAGAGGTACTGGGTGAGCACGATGAAGATGAGGATGACTCCGAGCAGCGCGGTCGTCTCCTCCGTGGTGGTGGCTGCCTTGCCCGGATGGAGGCTCTCGATCGGCCACGGTCGAGCCCCGGCGACGATGCTCGCCTGCTTGCTGGTCAGACCCGCCCGGACGAACGCCCGTTGGGTCCCCAGGGCCGTGGCCACGGCTCGCACGTACCGGGACGGCGCGGCCGTGTCGGTCTTCGAGATCGGCTTCTCGACGACGATGGTCCCGCTGCCGTCCACCACCAGGTCGACCTCGCCCCGGTCCAGCGCCGTGCGGGCGGCGTCCAGGTCGGGCTCGCGTAGTATCTCCATCGGCAGCCCCAGGGTCGTGGCCAGCTTCTGGAGCTCCTGGTCGAGGGCGCGGGTACCGGCGACGACGCCCACGGTCTGGCGCGCGGTGGAGCCCCGGTGGACGGTGGGGACGACCACGGCAGCCGCGACCGCAGCGAACAGGACGACGGTCACCCCTCGGAACACCCGACTGCGAAGCCGCTCGCGGATCTCACGCCCGGCCACGAGGCCGGTCTCACCCAGCATCCTGCTGTCGCCCGATCGGCGGGCCCGGAGCCGTGCGGATCCGCCTCCTCCTCTTCGCCGCAGGCCGATCCGCGCGAACAGCACCACCCCGACGACGGCGAGGATGATGATCGGAGCAGCCTTCACCGGCCCATCGCCTCCCGGAAGACCTCGGACAGGCGTCGACGGCCGAACCCGAACTCGGTCACCCGGCCAGCAGCCCGCGCCGCATCCAGCACGACGTCGCTGTCCGTCGACTCGTCGAGGACGAGACGCACCTCGCCACCGTCCACCTCCGAGACCGTCACGCCCGGGATTCCCTGCGCCCAGGCCCCCTGGCGGTCCCCCGAGACCCGGACGGCGAGGCGCCGCGCGCCGCTGGATGCCAGCTCTTCGACGGTCCCGCCCGCCACCAGGCGGCCATGGTCGATGATCGCCACCGACTCACACAGGCTCTCGACCAGGTCGAGCTGGTGGCTCGAGAACAGGACGCATCGTCCGGCGCGGGCCTGGTCGACGAGCACCCCGCCGATGGCATCGATGCCGGTCGGGTCGAGTCCGGAGAGGGGCTCGTCCAACACCAGCACCTCGGGATCGTGCACCAGCGCGGCCGCCAGCTGCACCCGCTGCTGGTTGCCGTGCGACAGCGCCTCGACCTTGCTCGCGGAACGATCGGCGACCTCCAGTCGCTCGAGCCAGTGCTGAGCGGCCGCGGCGGCACTGCGTGCGCCCATCCCGTGCAGCCGCCCGAGGTACTCGACCTGTTCCACGACGAGCATGTTCGGGTAGAGACCCCGCTCCTCCGGCATGTAACCGAACCGGCGGCGCTCGCTCGCTCCCACCGGTACGCCGTTCCACCGCACCGACCCGGCGTCGAGGTCGGTGAGCCCGAACACGGCCCGCATCGTGGTCGTCTTGCCGGCGCCGTTCGGACCCAGGAACCCGACGACCTGGCCCGAGGGGACCGAGAAGGTCAGGCCGTCCAGGGCGGTCACCGTGCCGAAGCGGCGACTCAGGCCGTCGAGCTGCAGCAGGCCGGCCACTGGCGGTAACCTCCGATCTCGCGTGGTGCGTCCCGCGCTCTCACCAAGAGCTGCACGGCTGACGCCGGGTCGAGACACCCGAGGCCGCCTGCACCACTCAGCAGCCCGGATCGACGCATCAAGCCGCCGGTGGCCGGCATCGCCTGGGCCTGGGTCCCACCCTCGGCATCCGCCCGGAGTCATCGAGGCTACACCGCCGGAGCAACTCGACCGGGCGAGCGCGGGGCGGCCGGTCGGGCAGCTCGTCAAGGGTGGTGCCAGGTACCGCTGAACCGGGGTCCCGTGACCTGAGAGTCGTGAGGCGGGCCCTAGGTGACTCTGAGGCTCTCCCTGGCGGTGCGGACGGCGTTGCTGAGGGTCACCAGGTCGAAGGCGCCGTGGTGCCTTCGACCGTTGATGAAGAACGTGGGTGTTCCGGAGACTCCGGACAGATCGGCCGACTCCACGTCGCGCGCGACGCGGGCCTCGTGTCGGCGGCGCTCGAGGTCGCTGCGGAGTCGGGCGACGTCCAGCCCGAGCTCGTCGCCGTACTGGAGGAGATCGGTCAGGCGGAGGTGCTCCTGCCGGGACAGGAGAACATCGTGCATCTCCCAGAACGCCCCTTGTGCGCCGGCAGCCTCTGCGAGCTCGGCCGCCAGCTGGGCCTGGGGATGGACATCGGTGAGGGGAAGGTGCCGCCAGACGTAGCGGACGTCGGTGTCGGTGAGAAGGTCTCGGACGACGGGCTCCGCGCGTCCGCAGTGGGGGCACTGGAAGTCGCCGAACTCGATCACGGTGATCGGTGCGTCGAGCGGACCCCGGAGGTGGTCGTGCTCGACGTCCACCTCCGGGATCAGGTCCTGGATGAGTCGGGTGTCGCCGAGGAGGGCCCGCGCACGTACGTCGGGGGGCAGCGCACCGGCGAGCCGGAACACGACCCACGTCAGGAGCGCGGAGAGGGCCGCGGCGGTCAGGGCACCGAGCTTGGCCTCGGCGAGCTGCTCCCCGTCGAAGGCGCGGCTCGCGATCAGCAGCGCGACGGTGAACCCGATGCCGGCGATGGTGCCGCTGCCGAGCACCGCCGCCCAGCCGACGGGCGGCCTGACCCGCCCACGGCTGAGTGCGGTGACCAGCCGACCGGCGGCCACGACTGCGATCGGCTTGCCCGCGACGTAGGCGACGACGACCCCGATCGTGAGCGGGGCCAGGTAGGCATGAGCGAGGAAGGACCCGTTGAGCACGATCCCGGCGTTGGCCAGGGCGAACGCCGGCACGATGACGTGGCTCGTCCAGCGGTGGAACAGGGACTGCAGGCGGGAGTTCGGCGAGAGGGTCGCGGTCAGCCCGGTGCGGGCGGACCGGGCGAGCTCCGGAGTCGGCTGCTCGCGGAACCGGCGGACCAGACCCGTCGCGTCCTCGAGCTCGCCGCGCTGCGGGGTGTACGCCGGAGCCGCGAGGCCGACCACCAGGCCGGCCACGATCGGGTCGACACCCGACTCGTGCAGGGCGACCCAGAGGACGACACCGAGCACCGCGAAGAGCCGGGGCCGCCTCGTGCCGGGACGCATCGTGTAGAGCACGAGTGCGAAGGCCAGAGCCGCCACCGACAGCGGCAGCACCGCGATGTCGCTGCTGTACACGACGGCGATGACCACGAGCGAGACCAGGTCGTCCACGACGAACACGGTGACGATGAAGACCCGGACCCGGTCTGGCGCCTCACGGCCGAGCAGGGCGAGCATCCCCAGGGCGAGCGCCGTGTCGGTCGACATCGCCACGCCCCACCCGTGCGCGGTGCCGTGGCCGGCATTGATGGCGAGGAAGACCAGGACCGGCACGGCCATCCCGCAGATCCCGGCGACCAGTGGGAGCAGGAAGCGCCGCCGCTCGCGGAGGTCGCCGAGGTCGAACTCGCGTCGCGCCTCCAGGCCGACGACCAGGAAGAACAACGCCATCAGCCCGTCATTGACCCAGCCGCGGAGGTCGTCGGCGAGTGCATGCCTTCCGAGCCGCACCGAGAGCTGGGTGGACCAGAGCCGCTCGTACGACGCCTGGTCGACGTTCGCCCAGAGCAGGGCCACCGCCACCGCGGCGACCAGCACGCCGGCGCTGCCCGACTCGGTCAGGAGGAACGCCCGCAACGGTGCGCCACGGCCGCCCCGCGGGCGCCGCGTGATGGCCCGCCACGGGGTGGCGTTCGGTTCAGACATGCGCTCGCACCCGAGCGACTCTAGTGAGCACCTACGGCGCTTCGTCCCGCTCACGCTCGAGCAGGGTCAGGTGGGCGATGGCCATGTCGATCGCGGAGGCCATCGGCGTCACGTCGCGGGAGGTCTGGGCCAGCAGGTAGCCGCCTTGCACGGCCGCCACGAATCCCGTCGCGAGCTGGGTCACGTCGGCGTCCGGTGGGATGACGCCGTCCCGTTGGAACCGGCGAAGGAGATCCTCGAACAGCTCGTGCCAGGCAGTGAACAGGCCGTCGAGCTTCGTGCGGGCGACCGCGTCCTGATCGGCGATCTCGTTGGCGAGGGAGCCCAACGGGCACCCGTACCGCCCCTCGTGCAAGGCATTGCGCGCGACGAGCGCATCCCGCCACCGTCGCAGGCCAGCGAGGGTCCGCACCTTCTGCAGGCGTTCCCGCTCACCGGCGATCGTCTGCTCGCCCACGAGCTCGATCACCGCTCGCACCAGTGCGGGCTTGTCCTCGAAGTGCCGGTACAGCTGCGACTTGCTGACCTTGCTCGCGAGGACGACATCGTCCAGAGTGGTGCCGCCGACTCCTCGCACCCGCATGAGCTCCGCGGCGGTGGCGACGATACGAGACCGGGTCTCCAGCCCCCGCGGTGTCAACCGCGCAGGTCCGACCTTCGGCCCAGTCTCCACGCCGCCATGGTAGTGACTCGGGCGGCTTGCCCGGCAGGGTTTGTGCGGACTAATATGGACGAAACCGTCCCGTTAGCCGTGCCGCATCTGTCGTGCACGACGGATCGGAAGCGAGGAGGCCCGGATGAAGGCGGTCGTGGTGACGGACCGGGCCGCCGGCGCGGCCGGGATGACGCTCACCGAGCGTCCCGAGCCGGCGGCCGCGATCAACGACGTCCTCGTCCGGGTGCACGCGTCGGGCTACGTCCCGACCGAGCTGGCGTGGCCCTCCACCTGGACCGATCGCGCCGATCGCGACCGGACGCCGTCCATCCCCGGTCACGAGCTGGCCGGAGTGGTCACCGCGCTCGGCTACGGGACGACGGGGCTGTCGGTGGGACAGCGGGTGTTCGGGCTCGCCGACTGGCACCGCGACGGCACCCTGGCGGAGTGGGTCGCGGTCGAGGCTCGCAACCTCGCGCCGTTGCCGGGCGACGTCGACTTCACCGCGGCCGCGTCGCTGCCGATCTCGGGTCTGACCGCCTGGCAGGGACTCTTCCAGCACGGTCGTCTGCGGGCCGGTCAGAGCGTCCTCGCCCATGGCGCGGCCGGAGCGGTCGGCACGATGGTGACGCAGCTGGCACGCGAGGCCGGCGCCCACGTGATCGGCACCGGCCGCGCCGCCGACCGTGAGAAGGCGCTCGACTTCGGCGCACACGAGTTCCTCGACCTCGACAACGACGAGCTGGGGGACGTCGGCGAGGTCGATCTGGTCGTCGACGTCATCGGCAGCGACGTCCAGAAGCGGTCCGCGGGCCTGGTCAGGGCCGGGGGCACCCTGGTGTCGATCGTCGGCCCGGTCGAGGCCCGCCCCGAGGAGGGCCTGGCAGTCGACTTCGTGGTCGAGGCCGACCGCGCCCAGCTCGTCGAGATCGTGCAGCGGGTGCGGGACGGACGACTGCGCACGAACATCGGCACGACGGTGGCTCTGGACGACGCCGTCGCGACGTTCCGCTCCAGCGAGAGGCGGCGGGGAAAGACGATCGTCCGCGTCCGCCCCTGATCAGCTGCCATCCCCCGTCACGAGCGCGCACGCAGCGCGCCGGAAAGGTCGCCGAGAAGCTGTCGGATGGCGGTCCACCCGTTCGTGGCAGGGGTGAAGGGCAGCCCGTCGGGGCGCCGTCACGACCACAGGAGATGACCAGATGCCGCATCCGGAGCCTGTCGCCCGCCGTCTCTTCGAGCTGACCGAGCCGATCTCGCTGGTGAACTTCTTCTCCGACGAGCCCAACGACGCGATGGCGGCGCTCGGCCTCCGCGGCTACTGGGACGGCTACTTCGCGGGACGCTCCGCGCCGCTGGGCCGGGTCCCGGCCGAGGTGGTCCACGCGGCCTTCTACAACTTCGCCGAGGGCGAGGTGGCCCGCCACATCCCCGAGGTCTGGGACACGACCACCCCGGAAGCCGCGCACGCGGCGCGTCAGCACGGCTGCGTGGCGGCGCTGCGGCGGATCCTCGGAGACCTCGCCGAGAGTCCCGGGCTCGCACGCGCCGCCGAGCTCCTGGCGAAGGCCTCGACCAGCGCCCCCACGGCGGGACGGGTGATGTACGCGGGGCTCCGCGCGCTCCCGGTGCCCGCGGAGCCCGTCGCTCGGCTGTGGCACGCGGCCAACATGCTCCGCGAGCACCGGGGCGACGGCCACATCGTGGCCCTGGTCTCGGAGGGGATCGGCGGGACCGAGGCCCACGTGCTGAGTGCGCTCGACATGGGCATCCACCCCGCGGAGTCCTTCGGCCGGATCCATCACCTCCCCGAGGCCCGCCTGGCCGCGGTCATGGCCGGCCTGCGCGACCGCGGTCTCCTCGATGCCGCAGGGCGCTTCACCGACGCCGGACGGGCCACCAAGGGCCGGATCGAGGCACTGACGGACGCCCTCGCCGAAGCGCCGTACGACGGGCTGGAGCCGCGCGAGCTCGACCAGCTGATCACGCTGCTCGAGCCCGTCTCCAGCAGGCTCGCCGCCTCGGGCTCGGCGTAGCTCGCCGTCCTCGCACGGGGGTGGCCCGTGGCAGGCTCCCGGTGTGGCCGAGCGTCCGGAGGTGCCCGAGTGGATGGTGCAGCGCATCGGAGGTGTGCTCGAGGCGTTGCCCAGGTGCCGTGAGGAGGCGGCGTGGGTCGGCACCCGATGGCGGGTCGGGCAGGCGACCGTGGCCCACGTCTACGGCGGTGACGACCAGCAGCTGCGCGTGACCTTCCGCGCCGAGCACGACGAGGTGATGGCCTTCGAGCACCTGGGGCGCCCCTACTTCCGCGCGGGCTGGGGCCGAAACGTGGTCGGGGTGCTGCTGGACGACCGCACCGACTGGGAGGAGCTGCGCGAGCTGCTCACCGACTCCTACTGCCTGCAGGCGCCGCGCCGCCTGGCCGACCTCGTGCCCCGGCCGCCGCGTCGTACCCCGGGGCCGGAGTCCGCCGACTGAGGCCAGCGGCGTCCGCACCCGGCGTCGGGCCGGCGTCGAGGCCGCGAGACACCCGGTGCGCGATGGCCGACGAGCTCGGGCTGCGCAACGTGTCCTTCGAGATCGGAGACCTCGAGGCGGCCGTGGCAGCCGTCGCCGCGGACGGGTACGGCCTCGTCGGAGACGTCGGCTGACCCGCACCCGTCGATCTACGGCTCCGGGAGAGGCTCGGCCTCCAGCTCGGCCGGCGCCCGGACGGATGGGTAGCGGGCCATGGCCTCGAGGGCGCCGAGATCCGTGTGGTTGCGGATGTAGCGGCGCGCCGCGTCGTACGGCGGGGCGTAGTCCCAGACCGGCGCCCGTCCGTGCGTCAGGGCCTCTGCCACGACCTGCCGGCGGCGCTGACTCTGCCGCACCTCGCGGTCGACCTGGTCGAGGTCCCAGCGAGCCGCGACCTCCGCCCGGAGCTCCTCGAGCACGTCGGCCGCCTCCGGGTCGGCGACGCGGTTGACGCGCTCCAGAGGGTCGGTCGACAGGTCGAAGAGCTGGTCGGGGTCGGCCGGCGAGTGGATCAGCTTCCACGAGCCCTTGCGGTACATGACGATCGGTGCGACGGCGCCCTCGGCGAGGTACTGGGCGACGACGACCTCGCGGTCGTCGTGCTCGCCGGTGAGCAGCGGCACCAGGCTCTCGGCGTCGAGCTCCTCGGCGACCTCGACGTCGTCGCCGCCGGCGATGCCGACCAGGGTCGGCAGGAGGTCCATCGTCGAGACCGGAGAGGCGACCCGGGACGGCGCGAACCGGCCGGGCGCCGAGACCACCAGCGGCACCCGGGCCGAGCCCTCGTAGAAGCTCATCTTGTACCAGAGCCCGCGCTCGCCCTGCATGTCCCCGTGGTCGCTGGTCAGGATCACCACGGTGCTCTCGAGACGGCCCGTCACCCGCAGGATCTCGAGCAGCCGGGCCAGGTGGTCGTCGACGTACGAGACGGCTCCCAGGTAGGCGTGGCGCGCGTTGCGGACCATGGCGTCGGTGAGCTCGGCGTCGTCCATCGCACAGACCGCGCGCAGCCGCTCGTCGTGCGGGTGCGTGACCGACGCGTCGTACCCGTACTGCGGCATGGGGATGTCCTCGGCCCGGTAGCGGTCCCAGTACTCCTGCGGGATCGCGTAGGGGTCGTGCGGGTGGGTGAAGGAGACCACGAAGCAGAAGGGTCGCTCGTCCGCGGAGCGGAGGTGCTCGAACAGCCCGCGCTCGGCGGCGTAGGCGACCTCGTCGTCGAAGTCGAGCTGGTTGGTGCGGACGGTGACGCCGGCGTCGACGACCGACGACATGTCGTGGTACCAGTGCGGCCGCTCCTCGGACTCCCAGTCGGGGGTCCAGTCGTAGTCGGCCGGGTAGATGTCGGTGGTGAGCCGCTCCTCGAATCCGTGGAGCTGGTCTGGCCCGCAGAAGTGCATCTTCCCGGAGAGCACCGTGCGGTAGCCCAGGGCGCGGAGGTGGTGCGCGAACGTCGGCAGCTCCGAGGAGAACCCGGAGGCGTTGTCGTAGGTGTGGGAGTTCGACGGCAGGAGCCCGGTCATCAGCGACGCTCGTGCCGGGGTGCACAGCGGGCTGGCGGTGTAGGCGTTGTCGAACACGACGCCGCGCTCGGCCAGCCCGGCCATCGCCGGCGCCTGCGTCACGTCGTTGCCGTGGAACGGCATGGCAGCAGTGGTCAGCTGGTCCGCGATCACGATGAGAATGTCGGGACGGTCGCCAGCGCTCACGCGGTGGGCCCTCGGTCGGCGCCGTGCTCCCACGCCTCGGCCACCTCTGCGGTCGCCGTCTCGAGCGACGGGGTGTCCGAGATCAGGTGCTTGGTGTACTCCTGCTGCGGGTTCGCCAGCATGCCCGCGGTCTCGCCGTACTCCACGATCGACCCGTCCGCGAGGACGGCGACCTTCTGGGCGATCGAGCGCACCAGCGGCAGGTTGTGGGTCACGAAGACCATCGACAGGGCCAGCTCACGCTGCAGCTCGCCGAGCAGCTCGACGATCGCCGCCTGCACGCTGACATCGAGGGCCGAGGTGATCTCGTCACAGATCAGCACCGAGGGCTTCGAGATCAGCGCGCGGGCGATGGCGACGCGCTGGCGCTCGCCACCCGAGCACTGGTCGGGGTAGCGCCGCGCGTAGCTCGCCGACAGCGACACCTGCTCGAGCATCTCGCCGACCATCGTCTCGGCCTTCTTGCCGGACGCGATGCCGAACACGCTCAGCGGTTGGCCGACCGACTCGCCGATGGTCTTGCGGGGGTTCAGGGAGCCGTAGGGGTTCTGGAAGATGTACTGGATCTGGCGGCGCACGTCGGTACTGCGCGACCGGGCCGACTTGGCCAGCTCGACGTCGCCGAGCTTGATCGACCCGGTCCAGTCGTGGTGCAGCCCGGCGATCGCACGGGCGGTCGTGGTCTTGCCGGACCCCGACTCACCGACGACGGCCAGGACCTCGCCCTGCTCGAGCGTCATGTTGATGGAGTGCAGCACCTCGACCGCGCCGTAGTAGCCCACGACGTTCTCGATGCTGAGGGCCGGCTTCTCGGCCTCCAGCTCGGGGAGCGCGACCGGGTCGCCGTACTCCGCCTGCTGGTACTTCACGACCTCGTGGGCCTTGATGCAGCGCGCCGTGTGTCCGGGCTTGACCTCGACCGGCTCCGGAATCGCCGTCTCGCACTCGTCGATGCGCAGGGCGCACCGCGGCGCGAAGGCACAGCCCTCCGGCCGCTTGCCGGGGGACGGCGCGTGGCCGGGGATGCCGACCAGGCTGCGACCTCCCGCCAGCCGCGGGATCGCCCCGACGAGTCGCCGGGTGTAGGGGTGCGCGGCGGAGTCGAAGAGCTCGTCGGCGGGCCCGAGCTCGACGATGCGTCCGGCGTACATCACCGCGACCCGCGTGGCGACCGCGGCCACCACCGCGAGGTCGTGGGTGACGTAGAGCGCCGCGACGTCGTGCGAGGTCGCGAGCTCGCGGACCGTCGCGAGCACGGTCGACTGGGTGGTGACGTCGAGGCCCGTGGTCGGCTCGTCGAGGATGATCAGGCTGGGCCGGTTGGCGAAGGCCATCGCCAGACCGACCCGCTGCTGCTGGCCGCCGGAGAGCTGGTGGGGGTAGCGCTTGAGGTACGACGGATCGTCCGACAGGGCGACCTCTCGCATCATCTCGGCGAGGCGGGCGTCGTTGGCCCTGTTGTCGGTCTGCCCGTGCGCCTCGAGCACCTCACGCAGCTGGACGCCGATCCGCAGCGCCGGGTTGAGCGACGATGCGGGGTCCTGCGGCACGTAGGAGACCCGAGACCCGCGCAGTCGGCGGAGCTCCGAGTCGCCCATCTTCAAGATGTCCTGGTCACCGAGCATGACCGTGCCGCCGGTGATCTTCAGGCCGCGCCGGGCGTGGCCGAGCAGGGCGAGCCCCACCGTGGTCTTGCCGGAGCCCGACTCGCCGACGACACCGAGCACCTCGCCGGGCGCGATCTCGAAGGACGCGTCCGGTACGACGGCCACGCCACGGGTGGTCTCGATCCGCAGGTTGCGGACCGTGACCGCGGCACCGCCTCCGGTCGACCCCGTCTCGCTGGCGGGCAGCTGGTCGGTGGTCACTCGTCACCCCGTTCGCGATCGATGCCGGCGGCGGTGCGGGCGATGCCGTCACCGATCAGGCCGGTGCCCATGGTCAGCAGGGCGATGGCCAGGATGGGGAGCAGCGCACCCCACGGCTCGAAGGCCAGGGCACCCTGGTTCTTCTGGATCATGATGCCCCAGTTGGCCGCGTCCGGGTTGGCCGAGAGGCCCAGGAAGGCCAGGGCCGCGATCACCGCGATCGAGTAGGTCAGCCGGAGGGTCGCCTCCACCATCATCGGCCCCAGGATGTTGGGCAGGATCTCGCCGAACAGGATCCGCCAGCGGGCCACCCCCATCGCCTCCGTCGCGCCGATGAAGTCGCGCTCCACCACCGGCTGCGCCGCGCCACGCGCCACGCGGGCGACGCGAGGCGCCGTGGTCAGCGCGATCGCACCGATGATCACCGAGTTCTTGGCGCCCACCAGGCTCACCGAGACGAGCGCGAGCATGATCTGCGGGAAGGCCATGATCACGTCCATCAGCCGCATGAGAACGTCGTCCAGGGCGTTGCGCGCGTAGGCCGCGACGAGCCCGATGACGACGCCCAGGATCACGCCGATGGCGGTGGAGATCAGCGCGATCACCAGGATGCCGCGGCCCCCGTAGAGGAAGCGGCTGAGCACGTCGTACCCGAGGTAGTCGGTGCCGAACATCGTGCCGCTGGCGGAGCCGGAGGTGAACGGCTTGTCGATGAACTCGGTGACGCCGTGCGGCGCCACCAGCGGACCGCCGAGCGCGACGAGCACCAGGATCAGGGTGAGGAACACGCCGATGCGCGTGCGCCACAGCCGCAGGGACCGGGTGAGCAGCGTCGACGAGCGGACGTACGGCGTGGGGGTGTCGACGCCCTCGGCGAGGGCGGGGGCTGACTCGGCCTGGCTCATGATCCGGCCCTCACAGTCGGGTCCGGAGTCGGGGCGTCACCAGGATGGTGGCGACATCGGCCAGGAGGTTCAGCACGACGTAGACCGCGGCGATCAGCATGGCGAGCGCCTGCACGACCGGGATGTCGTGGTTGTTCACCGCGTCCACCAGGGCCAGTCCGATCCCCGGGTAGTTGAACACGGACTCGATGACGACCACGCCGCCGGCCAGGTAGGCGAGATTGATCGCGATCACCTGGAACACCGGACCGATGGCGTTGGGCAGCGCGTGTCGGATCAGCACGGTGCGCTCCGGCAGGCCCTTGAGCCGCGCCATCTCGACGTAGTCGCTCTCCAGCACCTCGATCATCGAGGCCCGCATGATGCGCGAGACGTACGGCGCGACCGCGATCACCAGCGTGCCGACCGGCATCACCAGCTCGTCGGGGTACTGCCACGCGTGGGTCCCGGCAGGGACCGGACTCGTGGCCGGCAGCAGGTGCAGGACGTTGGTCGACAGCAGGATCACCAGCAGGACCGCGACCACGAACTCGGGCAGGGCCGCCAGCACCAGCATCAGGTTGGAGGACAGCGTGTCGAAGAGCTTCTCGCGACGCAGGGCGGCGTACGAGCCGATCGCGATCGAGATCGGCACCGACACGACCGCCGCCAGCACCACGAGCACCGCGGAGTTCGCGATGCGGGCCCCGAGGACCTGGGTGACCGGCTGGGACGACGCGAGCGACGTCCCGAGGTCACCGCGCAGGAACCCGCCGAGCCATTGGAAGTACTGGCCCACCTTGGAGCTGTCGAGGTGCAGCTGCTTGTGGAGTGCCGCGAGCCGGTCGGGCGTCGCGTCGCGTCCGAGGATCGCCCGCGCGGGGTCACCCAGCAGCTGGGTCGAGACGAACACGATGACCGAGACCAGCAGCAGCACCACGACCCCGAGCAACACCCGGCGGATGATGAAGCCGGTGATCCCACCGCCGCGCAGGAACCTCATCGGCGGGCGCCCCCTCAGGAGAACCAGATGGTGCGGAACCCGTGCCCGAAGCCCGCCAGGTTCAGCGTCCCCTTGCTGGGCGAGAGACCCTGCACCTTGCTGGAGTAGCCGTCGATGAGGCTGTTGAAGTAAGGGATGATGTAGCCGCCCACGTCGTACTCCGCCTTCTGCATCTCCTGCTCGATCTCGATGCGCTTGCTGGCGTCCGTCTCGGCCAGGGCCTGCTTGTAGAGGTCCTGGAAGTTCGAGCCCTCGCCCGAGCTGGGGGGCCAGTGGGTCTCGTTGTACGGCGAGTTGGGCAGCGAGCCCTGCTGCACCTGGTTGAGGTAGCCGCGGGTGCCCCAGAAGTCCACGGAGAACGCCAGCTTCAGGTAGGCGTCGCCGTAGTAGTTGGGGTCGTTCTTGACGTTGACGGTCACCCCGGCGGCCTTGGCCTGTGAGGCGAAGACGCTGGCCAGCTCGACCATTCCGGAGGCGCCGTTGGTGGTGTGCAGGTCGACGGTGAGGCCTTCCTTGCCGGCCGACTTCAGCAGCGACTTGGCCTGCGCGATGTCCTGCTCGCGCTGCGGGAGGCTCTTGTCGTACCCCTCGTCGAAGGGTGCGTACAGGTCGTTGGCGACCTGGCCGTATCCCGACCCGATCTGGTCGAGGATCTGCTGGCGGTCGATGATCAGGCGCATCGCCTGACGGACCTTCGGGTCGTTGAAGGGCGCCATGTCGATCGCCATGCAGATGGGGATCCAGCCACCGGTCTGGGAGATCAGGGACTGGACACCGGACGACTTGACCGCGTTCACCTGGTTGGCCGGGAGATCCGTCATGGCGTCGATCTGGCCGCCCTTGAGGGCGTTGATCTGGGCGGTCGAGTCGCTGAAGTCGGTGATCGTGACCGTGTCGAACCACGCGTCGCGCCAGTAGCCGTCGTAGCGCTCGCTGACGCTCTCCTGGCCGGGCGTGAAGCTCTTGAGCTTGTAGGCACCGGTGCCGATCTGCGTCTTCGGGTCACCCTTGAACGCCTGGTAGCCCTTGGGGACGATGCCGAACGTGTAGCTGGCCAGCGTCTGCGGGACGGTCGAGTCGGCGCTCAGCAGGGGCAGCTGGACGGTCAGGTTGTCGATCTTCTTGATGTTCTTGATGTCCATCGTCGCGGTCGCGGCGAAGCCGGTCAGGCCGTTGCCCTCGGTGCCGATGCGCTGCAGGGAGTAGATGACGTCCTCGGCCGTGAGCGGCTTGCCGTCCTGGAACGTGATCCCGTCGCGCAGCTTGATGGTGTACTGCTTCGGGTTGTCGGCGGTGACGCTCTCTGCCAGGCCGGTGCTCTGCAGCTGGTAGTCGTCGTCGAACTCCAGCAGCGTCTCGAACGCGCTCACCAACCGCGCCTGGTCGGGCTTGGTGGTGATGTTCTGCCCGTCCATGATGTCCTTCGAGCCACCACCGGTCACGCCGAGGCGGAAGTTGCCGCCCTTCTTCGGCGTCCCCGCGGCGGTGGACGAGCCACCACCCGAGGGGGCGGGCGCGCTACCGCTGCCGCAGGCGGCCAGCCCGCCCGCCATGACGACGCCTCCGGCGCCCATCATCAGCCCTCGCCGGGACGGGACCCAGAGGCTGTCCGCCCGCTCGACCACCTGCCAACGCTTGTCGCCCGTTCCCGTCATCTGCGCGCCTCTCGCCCGCCGGTCGCTCCCGTGAGATCCACCGCCGTCGGTGCCGCCGCGTACCGGGTGTTCACATGATGAATGCACCGTTCACCTGCGTGTCAAGGACCGCCACGAGAAAACTCCGTCAGGGGATGAGAGGGTGCGCCATGAGCAACAACGGCCCCCTGGCAGACCTAGAGATGTTCCGCGAACCGCAACGCGGCTTCGCCCATGTCGAGGTCCCGGCGCCCGCCCCCGAGCCCTGGCCGCGGGACGAGCTGTCCTGGGAGACGCGGATCGCCGGCGCCGGTCGCGAGATGGGCCTGCCCGAGTTCCTCGACCTGACGTCCGCCACCTCCTGTCTGGTCGTCGTCGACGGCGTTCTCGTCCACGAGTGGTACGCCGAAGGGGTCGCCGCCGACGACCGCCTGCTCGGCAACTCGGCCACCAAGTCCGCGCTCGCGCTCCTCACCGGCGTCGCCGTCACCCGAGGGCTCCTCGACATCGACTCCGCCGTCGTCGAGCACGTCCCCGAGCTGGACGGCGGGGGCTACCGGCAGGTCACGGTGCGCCAGCTGCTGACGATGACCAGCGGGGTCGGGTGGACCGAGGACTACCACGACCCCGACAGCGCCGCCTCCCGGCTCGTCGCCCGCTGGCGCGAGGGTGCTGGTGGGATCCGCGAGCGGCTGGCGAGCATCCCACCCGGCGAGCCACCGGGCACGCGCTACACCTACTGCAGCCCCGACTCGATGGTGCTCGACTGGGTCCGCGAGCGGGCGACCGGTCAGTCGTTCCCCGAGGCCCTCCGCGAGGTGTGGTCGGTGGTCGGCGC